>CAZDKR010000121.1:0-1588 GCA_964506375.1 uncultured Gammaproteobacteria bacterium | reverse complement strand
AAGCAATGCAAGGCCATATCTTAGACCAGGCAATGCTTGTTGGGTTGTATCAAAGGCAATAGACTACGTGTCAAATCGCTTAACAATGCTGGTGAAATTATTCTTGTTGCCTTATTAAATGTTTTGAAGTTAGCTTTGGTTTCCTGTTAAAATTAAGCTTTTGTCGTGTAAAACTGATATTTAAGTTAAAATTTGCCAACGCCTTTTTGAAAATTTTAGATGATTTGATGCGGTTTTTTAATTTACTTAAAGTTTGTGATATAATTATAGATGTTATGTTAACACCGCGCATTATTAAAAAAATAGCCAAAGCTAATCTGATCGGTCGGGGTTGCAATGTTTTTCCCACAGCTAAAAAGTGGCAAATGGTCAGGAATGCTAAAACCAAAAGCAATAAATATGTGATTTGCAACGCTTCTGAATCAGAACCAGGCGTGTTTAAAGACAGATATATTTTAGAACGTTGGCCAGAAAAAGTTGTGGAAGGAATTAAAATTGCAATAAAAGCAATTGGCGCTCAAAAAGGATTTATTTATTTAAACCCAGCATATTACGAGCAGTTCCAGGATTACTTAATCCCTATAGTTGAGAGCGAAAAAGTTAGTATTGAATTGTACCAAAAACCCTTGTTTGATTATGTGGGCGGTGAAGAAACTGCAGTTATTAATTCTATGGAAGGCAAAAGAGTGGAACCCAGACTAAAACCGCCTTATCCAACAACCAATGGACTGTTTGACCAGCCAACCTTAGTCAATAATTGCGAAACATTTTATGCTGTTTCTCAAATTGCGCATAACGAGTACAAAAATACTCGTTTTTATTGTTTATCAGGAGATGATACAAAAGAGCAGGTTAAGGAGCTTCCGGTTGAGATTACAATTAAAAAAGCTTTGCAAGAATTTGGCCACCAGCCCAGTGAAAAATATTTTTACCAAGTTGGCGGCGGCGCCAGCGGCACTTGCTATAACTGGCGACAGCTTAACCGTAAATTTGACAGTTTGGCTTCAATAATAATTTATCGTGCTGAGCGGCACGAAAAAGACATAATTATGAAATGGTTAGACTTTTTTAAAAACGAATCCTGCGGCCAATGCGTGCCTTGCCGTGAGGGAACATATAGATTAAGAAATATGATGGAAAATTATTATCAAGATAATTCTAGTTTGAATAAGGAAGTGTTTGATGACCTGGTGTTTAGTTTGCAAAATACAAGTTTTTGTCCATTAGGCAGAGCATCAACTAATGCGATGTTGAGTTATTGGAAAAATGTCAAAAACTTAAAGCTTAAAGTTTAAAGCTAAAAATTTAAAGTTAAAACTATTTATTTTTAAAAGTTTTAACTTAACTTTATGCTAAATAATAATTTTGATTTAAAAAAAGGTTCCTATTACTTTTCTCTTGAAATAATTAAATTTATTAATACTTTGCCTAATCAAAAAGTTTGTTGGGTAATAATTAATCAGTTATTAAGATCTGCCACAAGCATTGGCGCAAATATTATTGAAGCTAAAGGCGGTTCATCAAAAAAAGATTTTATAAATTTCTATCACCATTCTCTAAAAAGCGCTAATGAAACTAAATATTGGCT
>CAZDKR010000120.1:0-1607 GCA_964506375.1 uncultured Gammaproteobacteria bacterium | reverse complement strand
AGTATACCAAACATTTATTTCATCATTATCAGTCAAACCGTCATTGTCTGAATCTATGTTCAAATTTAATTTTTTAGTTTCTGCTCTTTTTTGAATTTTACCAAATACATCAAACGGCTTAGTCAAATATTCACCAGCTTTATAACCACTTACTCCTGTGTCTAAACTAAATTCCATCTGGTAACTTTTACCATCGCTTTGGTATTTGATAAATGTAGTTCGAGCCACCCGGTTGCGGATTTGCAGGCACAGGATTAATATTTTATTCCCACCAGCGGCGTTTTCTAAAAATCAAAAACAACCCTATTATCATCAAAATCACTGGCCAAACAAATGACCAGGTGATATCTGTTAAGATACCCAGATTTTTAAGCAAAAACGCCAAGCCTAAAATGAATAAAGTAAAACCAACAAACATACGCTTTTAAAACTTTTAATTTTTAGACAATTTTTAATGATTTAATTTTAAACTTTAAATTTTAAAAATTAAATTCTCCTGCGGATATCTCCAACCACTCCCCATCCTCAAGTTTATACGCCTTCAGGAATTCTGACCTTTCATCTTGACTATAAATTTTCTCAACTTTAACATCGCTGCCAATACGACGGGAATAAATAGTTTTCTCCCCCAAAGTCCTTGGCTTAGATATCCACTCTAATTTTATTTTACCAAGCGGGCCATTAAAAATCAAGGTTTCCACCACAGAATCTGGCACATCTTCTAAAGCGCTTTTATTGTATTCCTCAATACCAAATTGCTCTTCAATTTTATCTTTTAAATCTAACCATTTCTCTCTAGTCATAGACACCCATCTTTTATTAGTGCCCATAATGTAACCAATATTTTAGTATTGATTAACACAAATGTGGACACTAGTTAACACGTATGTATTATGTATATATTATATCACAAATCATCAAAACAAAAAAATTTAAAAAGCAAGCCGGCGCTATTGTGTTTTATTACTTGTGTTTTGTGTTTTGAATAGAAAACTCGCATCCGCAGTAATTTTGCCTGTAAAAATTATATTTCTTAGACAACTGGCATGATTTTTTAAAGCCATCATTCTTTTTCCAATCCTCTGAATAAAATTTTATTTTATATTTATTCCCTAAGTCTTGCCCAATGTTATTTATTTTCTGACTATTTTTATGCGGTGAAATTGTTAAAGTAGTGCCAAAGTATTGATAATTGTTTTGAACAGCATATTCTGCTGACTTTTTTAATCTTATTCTAAAACACGCTTCGCACCTCTTGCCTCCCTCAGTAAATTTTGCCCCAAGCAACTCCATTGTATCCGCGAAAGAATTGGAAGGTTCTAAAGCGGCAGGACAATCTAATTTTAACCTTTTAATTAACAATTCCAGCCATTTATTATGCTCATATTCTCCTTCCACGAATTCAACTCCTTTTTGTAAACAATATTTTTCTATTTCATTCTTCCTTTTCTCATATTCTTTTTTGGGATAGATATTAGGATTATAAAAAAACGCGGTTACTTGAAAACCACGACTTTGTAATTCTTGAATAACATAAGCGCCGCAAGGACCGCAACAAGTGTGTAGTAAAAAAGTTTTCATAAGTGTCATTTTATCCCAGGCAAAGT
>CAZDKR010000119.1:0-1622 GCA_964506375.1 uncultured Gammaproteobacteria bacterium | reverse complement strand
AATAAAACAAAGCGACCTAAAGGTCGCAAAACCCTCAGCTAAAGCTGGGTAGA
Organism: uncultured Gammaproteobacteria bacterium; assembly: GCA_964506375.1. GTDB lineage: Bacteria > Patescibacteriota > Patescibacteriia > UBA2196 > UBA2196 > CAZDKR01. The sequence continues at coordinate 1,569 of CAZDKR010000119.1, read as the reverse complement.
AAATTATAAAACCCTCAGCTTCCCGAGTTCTCGGGATAAAAAAGCTGGGTAGAAGTAAAGTGCCTTGATTTAAAAAGATAATTCTGATAAAATAATTTTGAAATTGAACTTATGGTATAGCTGGTTAATATATTCTGACATCATGTCAAGAGGATTCTATGTTTTTTTAAAATATGCACATATTAAGACAGTCTAAAGCCGAAAAGATTTTAGCTGTTATGTTGATCGCAAATGGACCGGTAGATCAATTGGTTAGATCACTTGCCTGTCACGCAAGAGGTTGCGGGTTCAAGTCCCGTCCGGTCCGCCATTTGATTTTTGGCGAGTACCTTGGCTGTTAGGGGGGCATAGAAAATAAAGAATTATGCAAATTCAGAACAAGGAACTACATAGAATAACTTCCACTGCCATTATTTATAGAGATGGCAAATATTTATTATTGCGTAGAAGTTTAAAGAAAAAAGCTTTTCCGGGCAAATGGACTGTGCCTGGTGGTGGTTTGGAGGTAGATGATTATATCAATACCCCTAAGACAACAAAAGATCACTGGTATTTTGCTATTGAGAATTCTTTAAGAAGAGAAATAAAAGAAGAATGTAATTTAGAAGTTGGCAAAATAAAATATCTGCTTGATATAGCTTTTATTAAACCCGGGGGTATTCCAGCAGTTATTTTAAGTTTTTATGCTCCTTATAAATCGGGTGAAGTAAAACTTGATGAAGATAATATTGATTATGCATGGGTTACTTATGAAGAAGCAAAAAATTATGATTTAGTAGCAGGACTTTTAGAGGAAATTGAGATGGTTGATAAGATATTAAAAGGAGAAGAGGAAGATAATATTCGGTACAAGTATAAAAGTTAAAAAATTACAGGATTCTTTACTTTGTTTAGGGTGAAAGCGTTGAATTTTAATTTCAGTACTTTGATTTGCCATTTTTAGCCTGATTTGCTACAATATATTAAAGGTTGATTTTAAATACTGAGGCTGTGTATAACTTATATGTACCTTAAGCCATCAGGGTTTAGGGCAATAAATTAACAAGTTTGGATTCCGGAATCCAGACTAAGAGCATAAAATTATGGAAGAAATGCTTGTCGTAGGTTCAAAAGTCAAAGCCTACATCAAATCAAAAGGTCTTCACACTTCAGGCGATTTTGTGGCTGCTTTAAGTGAAGAAGTTGGGAATTTGTTGGATAAAGCCGCTAAGAGGTGTGAAGAAAACAAGAGATCAACTGTTAGACCAGCTGATCTCTAAGACACACTTGTACCAGTTGCCGTGCTTTTTAAGTGCAAAATTTACTTTATCAGAATTTAACGGGTAGACTGGTATCAATTTTTTAGAGAGCAGAAAATCCCGAGCAATCGGGATTTTCTGTTGTTATCCACATCTGATTTTAAATTGTGAAATCAGGGGTTTTTTAAGCTAAGATTAGCCTAAAAAACAGTAATTAAAAAATTTGTGTTTTTTTGAAATTTTTGGTAAAATAAAAATACAAAATAAATTCTAAATTTGAAACAATATTTAAATTCAAATAACTAAATCTGAAAAGTTTTGAATTTATTTT
>CAZDKR010000118.1:0-1642 GCA_964506375.1 uncultured Gammaproteobacteria bacterium | reverse complement strand
TAACAGGATAAATTAAAATCCAACAACCGACCTTTTGAGTAAAGTTCAACCAATTTTTTTGAATAAGGAATTTCCTTTTCTATCTTAATTTTATATTTTTTAGCGGTTTTCTCAACTTCTATCCTGTTCCCCAAGTTTGCTTGATTTAAAATTAGCTTGGCCGGCACTTTCAGTTTTTGGCATAAGTCCAAAATCAAATTCAAATCATAAGCGCCTAATGGTGTAGGTTCTGTAACCACATAAGCAAAGTCAACATCTAACAGCGCCTGAATCACAGGGCAATGGGTACCGGCCGCAGTGTCAAATAGAACATAATCTGCTTTTGTTTTTTTAGCCAAATTTAAAGCAATTTTTTTCACTTCAGCCACCACCGGGCCAGTTTCTTCTAATCCCGGTTCTGCGGCTCCTGTTACTAAATAAAAATTAAGATTTTTAAATTTTGAATTTTGAATTGCAACTTCAACTCCTGACCCCTGACTTTTAACTTTTGACTTTTGACTTTTAACTTTTGACTTTTGACTTTTGACTTTATTAAAATACACCCTTCCTGTTCTTGTTTTTTTGGCTTTAATTGCTTGATGCGGGCACACTAAAGAACACGCGCCACAGGCTGAACAAAGTTCTGATAAAAATATTGGATAATCTCCTGGCTTTTGGAAAATAGCATTAGAACGGCAAGTTTTAACGCACAATCCGCACTTCTTGCACTTGGTTTTAATTAATTTAGGAAACTCGGCGTACACAAAATCTCTTGGTTTGTTTAATTTTTGCCCTAACAACAAATAATCATTGGGGCATTCCACGTCTAGGTCAACAAGGATAACTTTTTTGCCTTGTTTTAACAATTTATTAACTAACAAAACAGAAAAAGTTGATTTGCCAGTTCCACCTTTTCCTCCAGTCACAGCAATTTTTTTAATCTTTTCTTTCATTTTTAATTTCTTCTAAAATATCATTAAAATTTTTCTTTAAGGGAATCAATGCGACTTCAATGCCAAAATTTTCTAAATTTTGTTTAGCATTGTCGCCAATCTGCTTGGTCAAAACCCTATCTGCCCTTACTGCTTTGGCAAATCTCGCTCCATGAGGAGAATCTTGCTCAAAGTAGGGATTTTTAACTATCTCTTTTAATAAAATGTCTCCATTTTTTCTATCTATAACCAAATACTGCCTTGCGCCGAATTGCGAACTTAATTCTTTATTTTCTAAAGGGATAATTGTCCTCTCTCCTAGTTTCTTAGGGCCAATTTGTTCAAAACCTTCAAGCGTTCCTATTTTCTTTCCCAGCTTGGGCAAGATAACGCTTTTTGCCATCTCATAAGCTTCAATAGAAATGACTATTTGTTTTAATTCTGGGATATTTGAAAGTAATCTTTCTTCCAAAGTATTAATTATTTTCTGAACCCTTTCAACTTTTAATTTTGGCGGGAGTTTAATTTTAATTTCAGCAAAGTTAGCTGCCCCGATTTTTCTGGTTCTTAACTGGGAAATTTCTATTTTATGAGAATAACAAATTTTCTTGATTCTTTCTTCCACATCTTTATTAGCTACGTCCAATAGAGAATCAGTAATTTCTCTTCCTATTTTAAATGCCTCATAAAGAATATAACCGCCAATGAACAAAGCAACTATGGCGTCGGCT
>CAZDKR010000117.1:0-1667 GCA_964506375.1 uncultured Gammaproteobacteria bacterium | reverse complement strand
TTAAGCATCCAAAATTTGAGATCCGTGCCCAATCATTTGTGTTTGCCAACCTTAAGAGTGAATTTGTGGGTAGCAACAGATATGGGGCAAAAAGCAAATGACCTCATGGTCAAAAAATAAGTTTATACTTCAAGGTTTTAAATTTTATACTCTTGTCTATCGTGAAATTCCGACTGCTTGCCATTGTTCCACTGCTGAACCGGTCTTAAGTATCCAACTATACGAGAATAAACTTCTGTTTCTTTTTGGCATTCCGGGCACTTAAAATGCTCTCCCTTAAGATAACCGTGTTCAGGGCAAATGCTAAAGGTAGGAGTAATAGTAAAATAAGGTAAGTGGTAATTTTCAGCAATTTTTTTAACAAGAGCTTTTACTGCCTCGCCAGATGGCAACGCTTCGCCTATAAAAATATGGAGGACTGTGCCGCCAGTATATTTTGTTTGCAAACCATCCTGTAAATCCAAAACCTTAAAAATATCATCAGTAAAATTCACTGGCAAATGAGTGGAATTAGTATAATAAGGTGCGGCTTTTTTTTCTTGCCAAGCTTGTTCATTTGCTACAATAATATCTGGAAATTCCTTTTTGTCGTGTTTGGCAAATCTATAAGCAGTACCCTCTGCTGGTGTAGCCTCTAAGTTGTAAAGCTGGTTAGTTTCCAATTGATAATCCATTAATTTTTTTCGCATAAATTCCAGTGTTTCTTGAGCGAACTCCAACCCTTCTTTTGAAGATATATTCTGGCCCAAAAGATTTAAGCAGGCCTCGTTCATTCCATTCAAGCCAATGGTATTAAAATGATTTTTCCAGTACTCACCAAAACCTTTCTTAATGCCTGATAGGTAAAAACGAGAATATGGATACAAGCCTTCTTCTGTAAATTTCTCCAAGGTTTCTCTTTTAACTTCCAAACTCTTGCGAGCCAACTCCATCAATCCTTCTAATTTTTCAAAGAATCTTTTTTTAGCTGCATCTTGCCTACCATTGGCTTCTTTTTTGGCAAGATATCCTAAGCGGGGCATATTTAAAGTTACCACACCCACGCTCCCAGTCAACGGATTAGCGCCAAATAATCCCCCGCCCCGTTTGCGGAGTTCTCTGTTATCAAGTCTTAGCCGGCAACACATTGACCTGGCATCATCAGGTTTCATATCAGAATTGATAAAATTTGAAAAATAGGGAATGCCATACTTAGCTGTCATTTGCCAAATGTTATCTAAAACAGAATTTGACCAGTCTAAATCGCGCGTTATGTTATAAGTAGGAATTGGAAAAGTAAAAACTCGCCCTTTTGCATCCCCTTCAATCATTACTTCTGCCAAAGCCTTGTTAAATATATCCATTTCTTGCTGAAAATCCTTATATTTTTCTGACTGGGGCTGGCCGCCAATAATTACCGGCTCCTCTTTCATTATCTCAGGTACTGTTACATCTAAAGTAATGTTTGTAAAAGGCGTTTGAAACCCTACCCTTGTCGGCACGTTTATGTTAAACATAAACTCCTGCAATGACTGTTTTACTGCCTTATAATCCAACTTATCATAACGAATAAAAGGCGCCAGCAAGGTGTCAAAATTTGAAAAAGCCTGGGCACCCGCGGTTTCCCCTTGTAAAGTGTAAAAAAAATTAACTACTTGCCCTAAAGCGCTTCTTAAATGTTTAGCTGG
>CAZDKR010000116.1:0-1671 GCA_964506375.1 uncultured Gammaproteobacteria bacterium | reverse complement strand
GAAATTAGAAATTAGAGATGATATAAGTATAAATAAAATTCACCAATTTACCAATTTCCAATCTCCAACAACCAATTTCCAATCTCCAACAACCAATTTCCAATCTCCAACAACTAATTTCCAATCTCCAACAACTAATTTCCAATCTCCAATGCCTAAATACTTGAGATAACTTTTTGCTTTATAGGATTCTTTGTCCTGACGTAACAGCAAGGTTCAGGATGACAAGAGCGTATTTTTATCTAATAGCCCGTTCTGCGCGCCTACTTGCTTTAAAACCGAGCAGGCGTTTTTGATGGCAAGGCCTAAGGATTTTTGAATGTCATAATTAGTGTACTCTAATGCCCAACTAAAAGTTGAGCCAAAAGCGTCCCCTACCCCAGTCGTGTCTTTCTCCTTTATTTTAATTGATGGTTCATAATAAATTTTTTTATTGTAATAACAATAAGCGCCATTGGCTCCATCAGTAATAACAATTACGCCGTTGGGACAATATTTTGATAATTGTTTCAGCAATATTCGCGGATTGTTAATTTTTTGTTGCCCCTCTGTTGCTGCTTTTTGGCTGTTGCTTTTTGGGCATTGCCCTTTGGTCAGGCATATTTCTATAGCTTCGTCCTTGTTAACAATAAAAACATTAGTATTTTTTAAATAATTTTTTAAATAACCAAGACCTAACTTAAGCTGTTCATTGCCAGGATTCCAGGCAATTTTAGTTTTAGGAAATTTATTTTTCCATCTAAAGATGCGGCTTAAATTTATCTTTGAATTTCTGCCAGATAACGAAGTTAGGTAAATTAAATCAAAATTAAAAGCCCGTTCACCAAAGCCCTGAGGAAGGCGCGCTAAGTTCAAATCTTCATTAGCGCCGCGGTAAGTAAATAAAACATGCTCTTCACCATGCTGTTTAGCATTAATAACAAAAGAAAGGCCGCTTTTTTTTTCAGAAATTTGAACTAAGTTTGTCTTTATGCGGTGCTTTTTTAAGTTATTGAGCATTTCCTTACCAGTGGCGTCGTTGCCCAGACAAATAAGGCTTGTAACCCGGAGCCCTAATTTGGAAAAAGCAATTGCTGAGTTAGCCGCGCCTCCGCCAAAAGTAAAATCAACTTGATGAACATTGATTTTGGCTCCAAATTCAAAGCCAAGGAGCTTTTGCTTGGTTAAATCTCTTTTATTGTCAATTAAAATCCCCTCTTTTGAGTGAAAAGTGACATCTTGAGTGGCGCCGCCAATGGTGAGAGTTTTTAAAGGTTTCATATTTTTACTGTTTGCTATCCTGTGGCATTGTTTTTGCTACGTTGACCCTGCGGCACAGGATCCTGTGGCAAGATAATTGGATTTTATGTCAAACTTGCTTATCATTTGTTGTTGGCAGACAGCATAATAAACAGGCTTGCGTAGGCTTGTTTTTGTGTTTTAATGACTTATTTTATTTATTTTATCTATTTTTATTATAACCCAAATTACAGAAACAAGAAAGGGGGATTTAGAAAAGATGAAAAGGATGGAAACACGGCAGGCGGGGGCTTTGCCCCCGCCTGCCGTAAAAATAACCGGCACTCTTTTTGCTTGCCTGATTTTATTTTGCAGAGCAGATTCGTTTTTAAAAATTATTCTTTTACTGCTTTTTGTCCGCCAGGTTTATAAAAGTCGCCATTAATGGCGACT
>CAZDKR010000115.1:0-1721 GCA_964506375.1 uncultured Gammaproteobacteria bacterium | reverse complement strand
CTTTTGTAGTTATTGCAATAACTATTGTTTTTGTTATCCCCTTCACCTTTGATTTAATCAAAGGTGAAGGGGCTTTGGCTTTAAATACTGGTTTAGAAAAAACTGCTAATGCAGCTGGATTGCCTAAAACAGAAAGTATTGCCACTATTATTGGTCAGGTGATTTATGCTATTCTTGGTTTTTTGGGAGTTGTCTTTATTGTCCTTCTTATCTACGGCGGCTTCTTAAGAATGACTGCCCAAGGCGATCCTAATAAAATTAAACAATCAATGGGAATTATTACCAGTGCTGTGGTTGGGGTAATAATCATCTTAGCATCTTATACAATTACTGCATTTGTGTTAAGTTCAATTGGGGCAAGTGTTGGGGAAGGAGGTGCATTGGATGTTATTCAAGGAAATATTCCTGGTAGATTTAATGGTCCAGAAGGTAATGGTGGTAATGGTGGTAGTTATCAATGTCGAAAGGGTAATACATTTGATTGCCCATCAGACATGTGTCCAGAAGGTCAAGCGGTTTATTGTAGTTCAAATTGTGATGAACACGATATATGTGACTGTATTTGTGTGTCTTTATAAAAATATAAAAATTATGAAAAAAAATATTCTCGTCATTTTAATCATACTTACTTGTCTTTTTGTTTCAACTTCCCCTGCTCAAGCAAAAAGGGTTTTTGATGAAATTATAGACAATGTAAAAACTTTTAATACTGGCGCACAACTGCCCGAGGGTAGTGGTGATATTTTGCCAATAATTATTGGTCTTGTAAATATTCTTTTAGGATTTTTAGCCCTTCTTTTTATTATTATGATTTTATATGCCGGCTTTTTGTATTTAACTGCTGGTGGCGTGCCTGATAAAGCAAAAAAAGCAATGGGCATAATTAAAGATTCTGTAATTGGGGTAGCCATTGTAGTTTTAGCCGGTGTGTTTGTTAATTACATTTTAGAAAAACTAATAGATGTTGTAAGATAACTTAACCATCTTTTGTTATTTTGACTAAAATCCTAGCTATTCAAAATTTCCTTAAATACGGACGAAGAATTCAATCAAGAGACAAAATAAAAAAGAGCCACACAAAGTGGCTCCATTTTGTTTTAAAACTATTCCTCAGGAAAATTAACAGGTTGGGGTTTGGGTTTAGATTTGAAGCTGGGCTTAGGAGGCTCGACGAATCGTCTCATTAGATTCCTTCGCCGGGCCTCAAAATCCGACTGACTAAACTGCAAAGATGTCCCTGCGGTATACCCATATGAATCCACTGTTACTCTCGTGTTCACGGGGTCGGTCATAGCTGCTGCATTTTCTGGTGTAGTATTAGCCGCTTTAGCCAATCTAATTGGTCCTTGCTTGGGTCCCCAAGTTTTAGACTGGTACTTGTAAATTATATTCCCATTTTGGTCAGTGCCAATTGTAAGCACCTCCTCCTCTACAGGTGGCGGAGTTATACCCGCGCACCCAGTCAAAACTACCAAAACCCCGGCTAAAAAAATCAAAAATATTCTCATTTTACCCTCCTTAATTTAAATTTTTAGTTTTTAGTTTTAAGATTTAAGTTTTAAGTTTTAAGATTTAAAATTTCACCTTTCCTGTCAGCTGCTTCACTTTAACACATCTTTGCTTTTTTGTCAATCATTAAATTCAAATAACAAAAAGCAAACAACAATTAACAAACATAAATTAAAAATTTAAAAATTAAAAATTTTAAATTAAGCATTTTA
>CAZDKR010000114.1:0-1722 GCA_964506375.1 uncultured Gammaproteobacteria bacterium | reverse complement strand
TTGTTGCTGAATTAACTGGCCAGAAAGAAAGAAAAGAGTGCAGGGCAACATTATCGGGTTTAACTATTGACGTTAATGGTTATATGGTTCCCTGTCCGTTTTTAAAATTAGCTGGTTATTATAATAAAGCAAAATTGCCAATGTTTGATAAAAACTTTGTTCAAACCTGGAAAAATAATTATTATTTTAGAAAATTCCGCCAAGGAAATTTGCGTGAATGCCAAGCTCGTGCTTTTATTTTTAGTAAAGACATAAAGGGACCCGACCCTTATGGGATTAAGGCCTTTAAAAAATATCAAGAAAAGAAACAAAAGAATTAAAAATAATAAAACCTGGAGGGCAAAGAAAATGTATAGAAAAATTACACATTCTCAAAATTTTCTTAAGAGCTCCAAATTAGTAAACCGGCTAATATCTAAATCAAGCATTAATTCTAAAGATGTAGTTTATGAAATTGGTCCTGGTAAAGGAATCATTACTCAAGAATTAGCAAAAAAATGCAGTCAAGTTGTCGCTATTGAAGCGGATAAAAAACTTTATTTGAAATTATGCCAAAAATTTGGCAGTAATAACAAGATAAAGTTTATTTTAGATGACTTTCTAAAGTTTAAATTACCAGGCAAGGGTGTATATAAAATTTTTTCTAACATCCCTTTTAACTTGACCGCTGATATTGTTAAAAAGCTGACGCAAGCGAAAAATCCACCCAAAGATACTTATTTAATTGTTCAAAGAGAGGCTGCTTTAAAATTTGCAGGCCAACCTTATTACAAAGAAAGCCAATATTCGCTATTGTTAAAACCACTTTTTGAGTTAAAAATTGTTGCTAAGTTGAAAAGGACAGATTTCCGGCCCCAACCAGAGGTAAACGCGGTTTTATTGGAAATTAAAAAAGGGGAAAAACCTTTAGTTGAGCAAAACCAGTTGCAACTTTATCGTGATTTTGTTATTTATGGTTTTAATCAATGGAAACCAACTTTAAAGGAATCATTGCGAAAGATTTTTACAGGTATTCAATTTAACAGATTGTCAAACGATTTAAATTTCAGTCGAACCGCCAAGCCAACTGATTTGAATATTGATCAGTGGCTTGGCTTGTTTAAACTTTTCACAGAAAAAGTGCCGGAGGACAAACAAAGGTTAATTTTTGGGGCAGAAAAAAGATTGCAACGCCATCAATCTAAACTACAGAAAGTCCACCGGACAAGGATTAAAAAACAACCATAAATCCGTATGTTATATTATAAACATACGGATTTTGTTAATCCTATTGCGCTCTAGAATAAACCATATTTTATTGCCCAAAAAATGTCATTTTGAGAGACATATGATTACCCATATCATAACATCTTGCTATGCAATAAGGGGTGACATTGAAGGTGCGCAACCACATCCTTGTGAAAATAAACTTGACTTCAAACAAAAATCTATTTTTAATGTTTCTATCTATCAATGCGACTGGATATGATTATGAAAATAATCCAAGTGGCGAACATAAAGTTAGAAAAAAATTAGAAAAAAAGCGGAAAAGTTATATAATCACTCATTGATAAACATTTCGTTAAAGCCAAAGTTGAAGTTGTTAAACAAAGCACTAAGAAAATTTTTAAAAAGGATATAAAATTAATACCAAACCACAAATTGGCTTTAATAAAACTAACCTTGGTAATTACCTCCAACCTATACTACTTTTAGGGCAGAAGGAGGGTATGGATAATTTGA
>CAZDKR010000113.1:0-1727 GCA_964506375.1 uncultured Gammaproteobacteria bacterium | reverse complement strand
TGTCTCTTGCCTCTTGTTAATTGTTATTTGTTAATTGTTAATTGTTATTTACTAACGGACGCTCTAAAATAAACAACGTCTCCGTCCTGCACTATATAATTCTTGCCTTCCACCCTAACCAATCCTCTTTCTTTAGCTTGAATCATTCCGCCTGATTCTACCAAATCCTGCCAATTGCAAACTTCTGCTTTAACAAATCCTTTTTCAAAATCAGTGTGGACTTTACCGGCCGCCTTTAACGCGCTCGTCCCCTTTTTTATTGTCCAAGCGCGCAGTTCTTTTTCATTATATGTAAAAAAGGTAATTAAGTTAAGTGTATCATAGCTAACCATAATCAATTTATCAAGTCCAGTCTCTTGAACGCCTAATTCATCTAAATATTCTTTGACTTCTTCATCAGGCAATTCGGCCAGCTCTGATTCTAATTTGGCATCTATGTATAAATACCCATTGCCACCCGGTTTTTGATTCCCGGTTCCTGATTCCTGGCTAACATTCATCACATATATTAACGGTTTCAGTGTCAGCAAATTTAAATCTTTAATCAATGATTTTTCTTCATCATTCAAATTCAACTCCTTGGCCATCTTCCCATCTTCTAACAACTTTTTTAACTTTTCCAACACTTCTGATATTTTTATTGCTTCTTTACTGCCTGATTTTACTTCCTTGCTTATCTTTTCTAACCTTTTCTCAACTGTCTGCAAGTCTGCCATTATTAATTCCAAATGGATAATGCTTTTATCTCGTTCTGGGTCAATGCCGCCTTCAACATGAACTATATTCTCATCCTTAAAACCCCTCAAAACTTCAACAACCGCATCCACCTCTCTAATCTGAGACAAAAACTGATTGCCCAAGCCTTCGCCTTTGTGAGCGTTTTTTACCAAACCAGCAATATCAACAAACTCAATTACGCTTGGAGTTACTTTTTCTGACTTTGAAACTTGGGCTAACTTTTCTAGCCTTTCGTCCGGAACAGGAACAACCCCAATATTGGGATCAATGGTGCAAAAAGGGTAATTAGAAACATCAACTTGCTTTTTAGTCAAGGCTTTAAATAAAGTTGATTTACCAACATTGGGTAGTCCAATAATACCGACTTTCATACACGCTGCCTCATCCTAAACCCCGGAGAGCCATAAGATGAAAAACCTAAACGCTCGGGATTAATTTTTATTTTCAGACAACCTCTCTCACTTTTTCCACCACCTGGCTTGGAGTAAAATTCGCTTTAACAATATAATCTTTTGCACCCAAACTCTTGCCTTTTTTAATATCTTCTTCCTGTCCCAAATTAGTCAACATTAAAACTGGAATACTTTTTGTCTTTGGATCGCTCTTCAACTGCTTTAAAACCGTAAAACCATCCATTTTAGGCAAAATAATATCTAACAAAATCGCGTCTGGTTTCTCTTTTTTAGCCAGTTCTAAAACTGGAGTGCCATTGTCAGCAGTTAAAACTTGAAAATTTTCCCTTTCAAACTTTGTCTTATACATTTCCGAAAGGGTTTTTTCATCTTCAACAAGAAGAATCTTTTTTGATTTGTTTAGCTTGTTAGTCATATAATTATTATAGCATAAAATATAAAAACATTAAAGCACTAAAGCACTAAAACACTTAAACACTGAGACACTAAAGCGTTAAAACAAAAAAGTAACGCCTTTAAAAGGACTAGGGATAAAAATAAAAGATTAAAAATCAAAAATAAAAAATTAAAATTAAA
>CAZDKR010000112.1:0-1744 GCA_964506375.1 uncultured Gammaproteobacteria bacterium | reverse complement strand
GCGCTATATCTGAAAAACAATACTTTAACCATTGCTTCTCTTTCTTCAGTTATGGCTCAGGAAATTAAACTTCATGAAAAAGAAATTATAGAAAAAATAAATCACAAATTCAACGGCGCGGTGGAAAGGATTAGATACTTGGTATAGCACTAAATCTAGATAAATATATAAAATATTAAAAAAAATTAAAATAAGTATGTTATACTATATAATGCGATCGCAAAATATAGTATAACACTAACCTGCTAAAAATATGAAAAAGAAATTTTTAACTTTTACTGAAAACCTATTACTCTCTTTAGAACAATTTACCCATGACGTTCTAAGCCAACCTGTAATTATAAACAAAACCTATTGGGAAGCTGTAAACATAGAAAAGGAAAAGCGGAAACAAGCTCGAAGGGAGAAACAAAAATATTATAACACCATTAACCGCCTTGCTAAATATGGCTACTTGATTAAAGAAAAAAAGAACAATCAAATTGCATTAAAATTTACTAACAAGGGCATGCTGAAATTACAAAAAATAAAATGGAAAAATACTAAGCCAAAAAACAAATTAAGCAAAAAAGAATTCTGCTTAGTGGTCTTTGACATACCTGAAAACAAAAAAAGGATAAGAAACCTGTTCAGGAAGTGCTTATACGAACTCGGCTTTAACAAAATACAAAAAAGTGTCTTTGCGTCAAATAATGAAATGGTAGATGAAATTAAACAACTAATTAAAAATTGTGAATTAGAAAATCATGTTCAGGTAATGATCGCTAGAAAAGCATAAAAGTTAATTAATACAAAATGGAAAAGTGGAAAAGAAAGTGTTAGCGTGTATTTTGCGATCGTCGTTATTTAGATAACAAAAAGTTAACCCCGGGCTATTGCCAAAGCCCAAACTTCTTTAGCCCCATAATTTTTTAAAACTTTAGCCACTTCATTCACAGTTGCGCCAGTGGTAATAATGTCGTCAATTAAAAGAAAAGATTTGCCATTAATATCAGGGACTGGCTTTCCAGCATGCACCCGGGGGTCCCCTATTATTCCCGTGAATATTGTGTTTTTTAAACCGAACAAACTGGCTCCAGGCATGAACCTAGAGCTAGCCCTTAAAGAGCCGGTCCCTGTCTCTAAACCAACCCGTGATGGATTCACATCAAATGCCCCAGCAATATTTTTTGCCCTGGCTTTGCCTTTTAACTTTACCTGAGGTAAAGTATTTTTGACTCTCTTTATCAAATTATTATCCAGCTCCATTTTAAATCTTTCGGCTACCTGTTTTGCTAACAACTCTGCCTGATTAAAACCCCGCCAAGACAAACGCCGTTTATGCAACGGAACCGGAATAATAGTAAAACTGTTAACATCTTTATAAATCTCAAAAATTTTTTCCGTCTTTCTAATTAATAAGTTTGACAACGGCACTGACAACTCTTGAACAAAGTTGTACTTTAACTTGCGAATTGTCTCCTGCAAAACTTTATTTTCCCAGTCAGAAGCAACAAAAAAACCATCTAAATAAGATGGCGAAAAATCAATTGGTTCAAGATATCCTTGTTTAAGAGGTAGATTCTGAAAACACTCATCACACAGCCAGACATCTTCTTTGCCGCAGCCAAGGCATTCAATGGGAAAGAGGGTATCTAAAACAATTTTTCGTATCTTTGCAAAAAACACTGATTAAAATTTCTAATTCCCAATTTCTAATTCCTAATAAAATTACAAATGCCCAAATGTCCAATGTCTAAAAATT
>CAZDKR010000111.1:0-1763 GCA_964506375.1 uncultured Gammaproteobacteria bacterium | reverse complement strand
ATTGTTTATACAAGAGTATTCTTTAAGATTTTAGATTTATGATTTAGGTTAAATAGTTATTAAATCATAAACCAAAAATCTTCAATTTAAAATATATTTAAAATTATCTATGCCTAGTCAAGCTGGCTAAATGGAAGGTATCTTGAAAAGTTTTTTCAAGAAAGATTAAAACGAAAGATTAAAACAAAGAAAATAAACCTATGCCACAGATATTTATTAAAGATTTACAAAATTATAAAGATAAAATAGTCACTCTTAAGGGCTGGATTTACAATTTTCGTTCATCTGGCTCTATTGTATTTTTACAATTTCGTGACGGAACAGGATTTGTTCAGGTTATCGTTGACAAGTCACAGGTGGCAAAAGAGGTTTGGGATAAAGTAAATGAAATTACTATTGAATCAAGTCTGGAGGTTGTTGGTGAAGTAAAAGAACATCCTAGAAATAAAAATGAATTTGAAGTGCATTTGGAAGGTATAAAAATTTATCAGATTGCCAAAGAATATCCTATTTCAAAAAAAGAGCATGGGCCAGAGTTTCTATTAAATCATCGGCATTTGTGGCTGCGAAGTCGCAGGCAGTGGGCGATTCAACGCGTGCGCGACACTCTAATCCGGGCAACTTATGATTGGATGCACCAGAATGATTTTACAAAAATTGACTCTCCAATTTTAACTCCAGCGGCTTGCGAAGGCACAACTACTTTGTTTGAAGTGGAATATTTTGATTTAGGCAAAGCCTACCTCTCCCAGTCAGGCCAGTTGTATTTAGAAGCAGCTATTGCTTCTCTAGGTAGAGTTTTTGATTTTGGCCCAACATTTAGGGCAGAAAAGTCAAAAACCAGAAGGCATTTAACAGAATTTTGGATGATGGACGCAGAAATGGCTTTTATTGAGCATAAAGAAAATATGGAGATTCAGGAGAGGTTAATTAGCTTTATGGTTCAAAGGGTTTTAGAAGAAAATTTAAGGGAATTAGAGATTTTAGACAGAAACCCAGAGCCGTTAAAGAAAATAAAGCCACCCTTTTACAGGATTACACATTCGGAAGCGGTAAAAAAGCTAAGAGAAATGGGTAGTGATATTGATGAGATGAGCGACTTGGGCGGTGATGACGAGACAATTTTTTCTCAGCAATATGATAAGCCGATTTTTGTGGAAAAATATCCAGCTGAAGTCAAGGCATTTTACATGAAGCGTGATCCTGAAAATCAAAAATTGGCTTTGTGTGCAGATTTACTTGCGCCAGAAGGTTATGGCGAGATTATTGGCGGCTCGCAGCGCGAAGACGATTATGAAACTCTTCTTAAGAGAATTAGAGAGCAAAATTTGCCAGAAGGTGCGTTTAAGTGGTATCTTGACCTTAGGAAGTATGGAAGCGTGCCCCATTCAGGCTTTGGTTTTGGCTTAGAACGAATCGTGGCTTGGGTTTGCGGTCTTAAACATATTCGCGAAACCATACCATTTTCAAGAATGATAAATCGAGTTGTGCCATAGAATTTTTAATTTTTAATTTTTAATTTTATAATTTTTTAAATAATTTTTAACAATACACTCACAACCCAAGCAATTAAAGAAATCTTTGGGATTTTAGATTGTGAATTTTAGATTTAAAAAATAATCATAAATCATAAATCATTAAATTTAAATATCATATGGCTCGAACAATATCAATTGAGACAACTCAAAAAATCGGGGAAGCCGTAAAGTTAAACGGCTGGGTTCATAGCCGTCGCAATTTAGGAAAAATTGTTTTTTTAGATT
>CAZDKR010000110.1:0-1770 GCA_964506375.1 uncultured Gammaproteobacteria bacterium | reverse complement strand
CACCTTTATTTATTATATTATATCACTTTTGGAAAGGTTTTGCTAAAAAACAAATCCCTGTCTCTTGGACAGGGCTCCCTAATTCTGCTAAAAGCAAATTGCTGGATAAATATTAATCTTATTAAATTTTGTCGTCTAAAAATGGCCGATCGGACCAAATTAGACGACAAAATTTTTTAAGCAAAAAAATGCAAGGGGCGCAAAAATTTAAAGATATGGAAATAATAAAATGAATCTCCCGCCCGCAGCAAGCTGCGGGGTATTCAAAAACTAATAAATTCTTGTACTATTTTGTTTTATATTTTTATGTTTTTATATTTTTAAAAACTTGAAGCGAGGTTATACATTGGCATAATAATAGCGGCTACCATAATTCCTACTGCCACACCCAAAACAACCATAATTAAAGGTTCAATTAAGCTAACCAAATTAGCTACCAAATTATCAATTTCACGGCTATAAAAATTGCTTAATTTCTCTAAAACAATGTCCAAGTGCCCTGTTTGCTCGCCAACCCCTATCATATAAGAAACCATAACAGGAATTTCTTTTGCTCTTATAAAAACAGAAGCAATAGGATTGCCTTCTTCCACTTCCTTAACTGTCTGGTCAATAATATTGCGGTATGCCCTGTTGCCCACCACCTCAGAAGTAATTTTTAAGGATTCTACCAATGGCAAACCGCCACTTGACAATGTAAATAAGCTTCTGGAAAACCTGACTAAGTAAATCCTTTGTAATAATTTGCCAAAAATTGGCAGTCTAATTATTAGCCAATCCCAATATTTTTTTCCAGTCGGAGTCTTGGTTAAATACTTTAATCCCCCGACAACCACAACTATTAAAACAATCAACAACCACCAATAGTGCGAAAGAAAATTGCTGGTAGCAATTAAAATTTTAGTTGACAAAGGTAGTTCGCCGCCTGTTTCTTGTAAAATAGCGGTTAATTTGGGAACCACCACCACCATCATAATAATTCCAACAGCTATTAAGCCGCAGATAATAAAAGCTGGGTAAATCATGGCGCCTTTAATTTTGCTCATTAAATCATAATCTTTTTCTTGTTGGTCAGCCAAATATTCCAATACCTCGTCTAAACGCCCTGAGGTTTCTCCAGATTTAATCATTGCTACAAAAAAATCACTGAATATCTTGGGATGGCGCGCCAAGGCTTGCGAAAGTCGCATACCTCCATCAACTTCATCGGCCACTTCTGAAAGCACTACTTTAAGTTTAGGATTGGAAGTTTGCTTAACTAAAATTCTTAAAGCCCGCACCACAGGCACTGTTGCTTTTAACATCACTGCAAATTGGCGCGAAAAAACAACCAAGTTCTTCGCTGTAACCCGGTTTAAAAACGAAACCGAAAGCAAACTGCTCTTCTTTTTTTTCTCTCGCAGATTAATTAAAGTTAAATTTTTCTGATCAATCAAATGAAAAGCAACCTCCTCATCAACAGCCTCTACCTCGGCTTTTACCTTTTCTTTCTTTTTATTATCAATGGCTTGATATTCAAAAAAAGGCATAATTTTGTAACTTATAACTTGTGATTTGTGATTTGTAATTTACAACTCGTAGTTAATAGATGAATTTAAAATTTTTGTAAATTTAATTTTTACAGATTGCGAGCTATAGGTTATAAATTACGAATTACCAATTGATCATCCGCTTAAACCCTTCCTTGTCATCAACATGCTTTAGGGCTTCCTCTTGAGTAATTTCTCCTTGCTTAACCAAGTTAGCCAATGACTGCTCAAAAGAAATCAT
>CAZDKR010000109.1:0-1803 GCA_964506375.1 uncultured Gammaproteobacteria bacterium | reverse complement strand
GTAATATAAAACAGCGATCAATCGCTAAAAAATTACAAACCTTAAAATAACCTGGCGGAGAGGCAGGGATTCGAACCCTGGAAGACTTTTTAGTCTTACGGCTTTTCGAGAGCCGCGCCTTCAACCGCTCGGCCACCTCTCCCCAGTTAACAGGCAACAATTAACAATTAACAATATCCTGATTTTTATTGGCTGTTAGTTGTTGATTGTTAATTACAACAACCAACATTCCTACTAATATCCAAAATAATACGCTCAGATCGTTTTTAAAATAAGGCACATCAACAAATCCATGAACAAGTAATGCCGTCATTGCTGCCATTAAAATAACACCTATACCATTCCGACCTTTTCGGCTTCGCCCAGAACAGGCTTGCCTTGAAATTTCATAAGATTCTGAAACAAGTTCAGGGTGGCAGAAAAAACCGCTTTTGTAAAACCAAATAATTATTAATATAAACGCTAACAACCCTAATAATCCGATTTCTGACCAAAAGTTTAAAATGAAATTGTGCGGATAAAGGTATATTTCAATATAGTCTTTTTGGTGAAACAATGCAACTGCTCTTTGGTAGCCAGCCAGGCCAGCGCCTAAAATCGGCCGTGTTTTTAACATCTGCCAGGTTTCTTGCCACATTTCTAAACGGGTAGATATAGAATCGCCACTTTCAACAGTAAAACTGCCTTTCAAAGCATCTATTATATTGTTGTTAAAAACAAAGAAATAAAGAAATAAAGAGATAAAAATTATTAATAAAATTCCAGTAAAAATCTTTCTATATCCCTTATAAAAAATAGCATAAAAAATTATACCAGCTAAAATGGCCAAAAGAGCGCCTTTGGATTTGGTAAAATAGACAGCCAGCAAGGCTAAGCCAGTAACCAGTAGCCAGTAGCCAGTAGCCGGTAGCCAGTAGCCGGTAGCCAGTAAATTTTTAATTTCTCCTCCAGGGACGGATCTGTCTGAAGCGAATAATTTCCAATTTTCAATAAAATTTTTAAATCTTAAATCATAAATCTTAAATTTTTCAACTAAAATTCCTAAAAATAACACGCTTAATGGCGCCAAATAAAGCGCTAGGGCGTTTGGGTAAGGAAAAACTGAAGTTACTCGCCTTGTGGCTTGATTAGCCCAGAATTCGCGAGGAATAAAAGCGCCAGTTAATTTTTGGTAAATGGCAAAAAAACTTAAAACCAAAACCTGAAAACTTAAAACTTTAAAAATAATTTTCAAATTCTGTTTTTTAATTACTGAAATGAAAATTATGAAAAATAAAATTGGCTCAACAAAATACGCCTTCCAGATGCCAGCAGCAGCACGCAGATTGGGTGAAATAAACATTGAAATAGTAGCAGTTAAAAGTAATAAAACAATAAAACAGTAAAGTAATAACAAATTTTTATTTTTTAAATCTTGCTTTAATGCTTTAACCTGCCTGCCGTTGTCAGATAATGGCAGGTGAGCGTTTTTATGACTTAATGATTTAATGAGCCAAACTAGAAACAAAATTAATATCTCCCCTTCCAGCAATGTCATTGGCAAAGGACCAAGTTGAAAACGAATCAAATAAGTTGGCAAGGTGAAAACAATCAAATAAACAGCCCACTTAAGGTCTTTAATGGAGAGAAATAAAAATAATAAATAATAAGTAATAAGTAATAGAGAAAACATACATTGCTCTTCTACTCAGCTTTTTTATCCCAAGTTTATCTCAAGAAGTTGAGGGTTTTACGACCTTCTACCCAGCTTTAGCTGAGGGTTGGTAAGGCTTTAGCCTTACATTCTACCCAGCTTTTTTATCC
>CAZDKR010000108.1:0-1841 GCA_964506375.1 uncultured Gammaproteobacteria bacterium | reverse complement strand
AGAAAATGGAGATTAGTTTAGAAGGATACAAGATTAAACAAACGCAAATTTCTAATTTCCAACAACTAATTTCCAATTTCCAACAACTAATTTCAACTCTTATTATCTACCACCAACCCTTCATTGCTTATTCAAAACTTCTTTCACCACTTTACTCACCACCGCCCCGTCTGCCTTGCCTTTAACTTTGGCCATCACTTGTCCCATTACTTTACCAAACTGACTAGGCAAAACCTCACCCATTTCGCTAATAACTCCTTCAACGATTTTCTTAATCTCTTCTTGGCTCATTTCCTCAGGTAAATATTTTTGTAAAATTTCTAATTCTTTTTCTTCTTTTTCAGCCAGCTCTCCGCGACCGCCTTTTTTATATTGCTCAATTGAGTCTTTTCTTTTTCTAACTTCCCTTTTCAAAACCCTTATTTCTTCTTCTTGACTCAAGCCCTGTCCTTTTTTCTTTAAGGCAATGGCTTCATTATTCAAAGCAGAGACTATCATTCTTAAAACTGACAACGCCTGCATATCCCTGTTTTTTAAAGCGTCCTTTAAATCATTATTAATTGTTTCTATTAGCATATATTTATTAATTTAGAAAAATTATAACCTACAATTCCTAATAAAATTTCTAAGATATTGAACGTCAAATTCCAAAACATTATCCTAAATACCCTAAGCTTGAAATTAAAAATTGAGATTATTTTTAGCAGCATTTCTACAAATTTTAACAGCATCTCCACAAATCAAAAAGTTCAAAGCAAGTTCAAGACCCTTTCTTAAACCTGTTGTTCTGCCCCTGGCCAACTGGCTCCTCAACAATCTTGCCAATTTTAATTAAATATTCTCTACGTCGGCGATTATACAAACGCCGCAACGCTTCTTCTTTAAGCTGGCGTTTATTTTTAGGCCTCTCATAATAGAAAGATTTTTTAGCCATAGCTAAAACCCGGCCTTTTCTTATCCTTTCTTGAAAACGCCTGAGCAGGCTATAAGTATTTTCATTTGGTTTTCGTTTTATTTCTACTGCCATAAAATAAAATTTGCCCTAAAAACTTGCCCAAACCCCGAAAAACGGAATTTAAACAAAAGCAAAATTCCTTAAGTAACAATTTAATCACTGGTTTAATAATACCAAAAAACCTGCAAAAAAGTCAAACTTTTCTTGTCTGCTTACTATCTGTGCTAGTTAATTTTATTAATTTCAACGTGATCCAGTGTGCTAACCAAACCAGTGTTAACCAACGCGAGGTAAATATCACAAAATCTAAAACACTAATCCCAATGCAATACATTCAAAGAACACTCTTTATCTTTGTCTTTAATTTAACAAAAAAATTAAAGTTTGGCAAATACAAAATCAATTAACAAAAAACAATTAACAGTTAACAAAAAACAATTAACAATTTTCCTAAAAACTTGTCAAGAAAGTGTTTTTGAATTATGATAGAGATGACACAGATTTTAATAAAATTTAGCGAGCTTTGCGTAGTGTTCGCAACAAAATTGAAATGAGCCGGAACGGCCCCAATAAGCGAAGCGATATCGGGATGCGCCGTTTCTATTTGAGCCAAGTCCTGACGGATGCCAGGACGAGATGAGTTAACGGCGCAAGTGACGGCGAATCCAATTTTGTCGAACACGAAGCCTGCGAACCAGTTTTCTTTTGGCACTTTTCATTTGTCTAAAAGAAAAATGCCTTAAAAAAATAGTAAGGTAAGTATTATTCCCGCAGAATCCCTCGCTTCCCCTGACATTCGTCAGGATCCGTTCGGGATAAATTAAAAAACAAATGCACCAAACTCTCTATCGCAAATACCGCCCCCAAACATTTGAAGATTTGATTG
>CAZDKR010000107.1:0-1873 GCA_964506375.1 uncultured Gammaproteobacteria bacterium | reverse complement strand
ATGCACCAAACTCTCTATCGCAAATACCGCCCCCAAACATTTGAAGATTTGATTGGGCAAAATCATATTAAAATCACCCTGCAAAATGAAATTTTATCTGGGCAAATCGCGCATGCGTATTTATTTACTGGGCCTCATGGCATTGGCAAGACATCTTTAGCAAGAATTTTTGCCAAGGCGCTAAACTGCCAAAACAGGAAAAGCGAAGAATTTGAACCTTGCAACAATTGCCAGTCATGCAAAGACATTGTGGCTGGCAAATCTTTAGACTTAATTGAGATGGACGCGGCCACGCACACCCAAGTTGAAAAAGTTAGAGACAATATCATTGAAAATGTGCGTTTCGCGCCTCACGCTGGCAAATACAAAATTTTTATCATTGACGAGGTTCATATGCTTTCAACTGCAGCTTTTAACGCTTTGCTAAAAACACTGGAAGAACCTCCTGAATATGTAATTTTCATCTTGTGCACAACTGAAATTTACAAACTACCTGAAACAATTATCTCCCGCTGCCAAAGGTTTGATTTTAAAAAAATTAGCATTAATCAAATAGTTGGCAAATTAAAAAAAATCATTGGCCAAGAAAAAGCTAAAATAAGCGATGAAGTCTTGCAAACCATTGCTTATCGTTCAGGTGGCTTTATCAGGGACGCTGAAGGTTTGTTAGGACAAGTTATTACGCTTTTAAGCGGCAAAGACAGTAAAAACCGTGCTGAGCAAGACAAGGGTAAAGAAATTACACTTAAAGACATTGAGCCAATTTTGCCTCGCTCTGACTTAGAATCAATCAGCAATTTGGTTGAATCGCTAATTAGCCGCCATGCCCGGAAAGGAATAGAAATTATTAATCAATTAATCTCTAACGGAGTTGATTTGGAAAGGTTTAACCTGGACTTAATTGAATACTTAAGAAAAATGATTTTGGTTAAAACAGGCGTAAAAGATGAAAATTCCGCCCTGGTTGGCCTTCCTGAAGCAATTGAAAATAAACTAATTGAACAGTCTGAAAAAATAACCATTGGTCAGCTAACCAATTTTCTGGGGAAATTTATGGCTGCCCAGCCAGCCATCAAAGAAGCGGAAATTTCCCAATTGCCGTTGGAAATAGCAGTAATTGAATTGTGCGAACAAGAAAAACTCGCGCCGCCTTTTCCGTCTGGAACAAGCCAATGCCTGGACAAGGATGAGGATAATAAAGATAAAACACAGAAACGCAAAAACCAATCCCAGGAACTTAAGGCAACTAACAACCAGGAATTAACGGATAATACGGACAATACAGATAATAACGAAAAAGAAGCTGGTAATTTGACAGCAGAAAAGGCACGGGATTGCGAACCGCAAGCTTGCATTAAATTAGAAACAATTAAAAATGTTTGGTCGCAAATCATTAAGGAATGCCAAAAAGCAAATCACTCTTTGCCACTTATCTTGAAAACAGGGTACCCTTATGCATTGGACAATAACAAATTAAAATTAGGCTTTGAGTTTGAAATTCATGCCAAAAAAATAAAAGAAGAAAAAACCCTTTCTTTAGCAGAAAAAATTTTAGAAAAAGTCACTGGTGTGAAACTGCAAATTAAACCAGAGGTTTTGCCCCGCGAAAAAATACAAGCAATAAAAACTCAACAAAATAAACAACAAGACAATAAAAGCGACCAGCTGAATGAAATTTTAAATTCTTTCGGCGGCAGAATAATTGAATAACATTTTTAAAATTTACAATTACCAACCAAAAATCACCTTTAAATTTAAAGGTGATTTTTGGTTGCGGGGGGAGGATTCGAACCTCCAGTCCCGCGTCTGCGGGATTATGGGCCTGGCGAGCTGCTCCCGCGGCCGCGGGACTCTACCCCGCGATAAGTTAAAA
>CAZDKR010000106.1:0-1873 GCA_964506375.1 uncultured Gammaproteobacteria bacterium | reverse complement strand
TCTGCTTGTAAAATAATGTCCATCTCACTTTGTCATTCAAATTAATATGCGAATTTTTATAATAGTCCCACACTATTCTGTTGCCAAGTACTTGAAATTCTACGTAGTTCCGTGATAGAAATGATTAAAAAAGACAAAAAACTTTATATTAGGATAAAACCTGGACACAAACCTCGCGCTCGCGTTCCCGGTTATCAAAATCGCACACCACTATCTGCTGCCAAGTTCCTAATTCTAATTTTCCATCTTTTACTGGCGCGCAAACCGAAGGACCTAACAAACTGGCGCGTAGGTGCGAAAACCCGTTGTCATCTCCCCAAGTCTTACCGTGATGAGTCGGCAAATCTTGCGGAATTATCTTTTCCATTAACTCACAAAAATCTTTAACCAAATTTGGCTCATATTCCATAGTGGTCACACCGACTGTTGACCCTTTAACAAAAACACAAACCAACCCCCTGTCAATACCTGCTTGATTAACAACTTTTTCCACCTTGTCTGTCACATTTACCAAATCACAAAATCCTTTGGTTGTAATACTAAATCTCCTTAAAAATATCATAATATTTTTAGCAATTAACGGCTTTATTTTAACATATTCGCGTAATTTTAAAAAAGAAAAAAGCATCAGTATGTCAATTTGCTACGATCGTAACAAATTGACATACTGAAAACAATGATAAATTTATGTTAAAACATTACTTAACCTTTATCTCTCTTACAATACAAATTGGCGTTTGTTCTAATCCTTGACCAATAGGATTATCAATAAATGCTGATTTTAATTCTTCTTTTGAAATTTCTAAATTATTGCTCGTCCCTAAAATCTCAACATCAATGTTATTGGCGTCAGCAATAGCGAACTGGATACCGAACCGCTGAGCCAAATCCTCGCAGACCCGGTTGGGGTTTTTAGGGCCAAGAACCGCATACTGGTCATAAGGCGGGATTGTACCTGGAGCAAACCCGTCAATTTGTGAAATTTGATGACCACAAATTTTGTAAAACAACCCTCTGATACCAAAGGGCTTGGTCAAGGCACTCACAAAAGCCGCTAACAAGACCCTTGGCAAACCAACAGTATTAATAATAAGCTGCATCTTTTTAGGAATTCTAAAACCAGGATCCTGAGGCCACTTTTTAACAAATTTAACCAAAAATTTAGCCCAAAACCCTTCTTTTATTTGGTCGCCTTTTACTAACCTGCCTTGAGTAATAGCCACCATTCTTTCTGACATTACTATAATGTCATTTTCCTGGCAGTGAGGCAGGGCATATTTTTTTATTATTTGAAAAAGATCATCCTCAGGAGTAATAAGGTGAGTCCTAATAGGATAACGAACAAAAGTCTTGTCCCCTACTTTAATTTCTAGTTTTTTTCCCGGATTTGGGTTCATAGTATTTATCCGCCTTTGTTGCTTTGGCCTTAACTGTCCTTTGACCCTTATGCTTTAATGGACAAATTTGCGGCTTTTTAAAAACTACCACTTTCGCGCTTGCTTTTTATATCATCCTAAGTCCGCATACCATCTCGGCTATTCTATTATTTTTTGCTACCCCATCCTGCGCCTACGTGACTGATATGACAAAAAATGTTTTAATGTTTTAATGACTTTAACGGTAGCTTCATTTGCTCTCCTAATAATTTCTTTGCCACTTTTCGCCCCATAAAAGTTAACTTAATTTCTTTAATATACCACTTATGCGAAGTTCTTTCGCCAAAACCAACCAACAATTCCTTGTCAATTAAACGTTCAATGCTTCTGGTAATAATTTTGGTTATCAATTTATCTTTAGGTCTTTTTTTGATTTTATCATAAAATTTTACTAAACGTTTGCGTGAAATTTTGCCAGACTTAGAATTCAAGCATTC
>CAZDKR010000105.1:0-1901 GCA_964506375.1 uncultured Gammaproteobacteria bacterium | reverse complement strand
TCAATGCCCACTTCAACTACTAAAGTAGAAAGTAAAATTTTTATTTTATTTTCAGCAAATTCTTTCATTATTTTTTCTTTTTCATTGCTTTTTAGTCGCCCGTGTAAAAGTCCAATTTTGACCTCAGGGAAGATGTCTTTGTCTAATTTTTCAAATTCCTCTTTGACTGCTTTAACCCCCAATTTGTCAGAAGGGTCAATTAAAGGGCAGATAATAAAGACTTGTCGCCCCTTTTTTATTTCTTGCTTTATAAAATCATAAGCTTCTGATCGCTTGTCAGGGCTGATGATTTTAGTAATAACAGGTTTTCTGTCTTTTGGCATTTGATCAATAATTGATAGATCAAGGTCGCCATAAAGAGTCAGGGCCAGTGAGCGAGGAATAGGAGTAGCGGTCATCGACAAAAAATGAGGGTAGTATGCGGATTGATGCGAATCATTATGCGAATTTTTTAGACCAAAACCTGCTTTTTCTTTGAGTAATTTTCTTTGCTCTACCCCAAACCTGTGCTGTTCATCAACAATAACAAAAGCCAAGTTGTTAAAATTCACCTTTTCTTGGATCAAGGCGTGGGTTCCAATTACGAGGTCAATATCACCGGATTGGATCATTTTTAATAAATCTTTTTTTGATTTATGAATTATGAATTGTGAGTCGCGAGATTTATAATTCGTAATTTGTGATTCAATGCGCGTTAACAACCCGATTTTAAAGTTATATTTTTTAAACAAGTCACAAAAGACTTTAAATTGTTGTTGGGCCAGAATTTCTGTTGGCGCCATATAAGCGACTTGGAATTTGTTTAATAAGACATTTAGAATAGCCACTGCCGCAGTAATTGTTTTGCCAGAACCAACATCGCCTTCAAGGAGTCGGTTCATAGGTTGGGACTTGCCCAGATCCTGAATGATTTCCCAAGCACTTTTTTTCTGGGACAAAGTCATTTGAAAAGGCAAGCTGTCAACAAAGTTTTTTGTTTCCTTTTGTTTAAAATCGATTTTTTGACTTTTAAATTTAAGCAATTCCTTTTTAATAATTCCACCCCTTAATTGAATTAAAAACATTTCGTCAAACTTAAGACGGCGCCGAGCTTGCTCTAAATTTTTTTTAGAAACAGGGAAGTGGATTTGGTGAACGGCCTGCGGCAAGGAAAATAATTTCTCTTTCTGCCTGATAAAAATCGGCAGCCAGTCTTTGATTTGCGAAGTGCAGGGTAGGATTTTTTTTAAAATAAACCTAATTTGTTTTTGGCTTAATTTTTCAGTTGTGGAATAAACAGGAACCAAACGCGCGGTATGAGTAGTGGCAGGGACGGATCTTAACCCGTTTGTTTTTCCAATTTTTTCAAAATTAGGATTATGGAACTCTAGTCCCCCTTCGGTTATTACAGGTTTGCCGGATAAGTAAACTTCATCACCCGCTTGCAAGATTTTTGCCACATACCTTTGGTTAAACCAAACAACCTTTATTTTGCCGGTTTCATCAGCAACTAAACTTTCAGTGAGGAGCATTTTTTTGCGAAACGATCGACGCGAATCAATTAATTCTATTTTGACTTTTACAGTTGTTAGGACATTGGGAGTTAGATCCTTTATTTTTATCAAATGAGAGTAATCATCATAACGGTAAGGATAATAAAAAAGTAAATCTTGGACAGTGTGCAGGCCAAGTTTCTTAAATTTGGGCGCCAGTTGAGCGGCAATTTTGTTGATATCTTTAATTGGAGTGCTTAGATTCATAACTCTATTTTAACAGAAAAAGGGAAAATAAAAAACAGGCCTTGCAAGCCGTTGGCGTGCCTGGCAGGATTTGAACCTGCGACCTTTTCCTCCGCAAGGAAATGCTCTATCCGCTGAGCTACAGGCACGAGATTGGGAATTGGAAATTAGAAATTGGAAATT
>CAZDKR010000104.1:0-1909 GCA_964506375.1 uncultured Gammaproteobacteria bacterium | reverse complement strand
TCCATAACATTAGTTGGATAAAATTTATTCAACAAACCTTGAGTTTTTAAAGTCAAAACCGGCCATTGACCTGATGAAAACCAGGTATCAAAAGTGTCGGTCTCAGTAGTTAATTTTTGTGAACCGCATTTTGGACATTGGGTGATATTATCTTCAGTGTCAATAATAATTTCTCCGCATTCACAGTATTTAATTGGAATTTTAATACCCCAAACTATTTGCCTTGAGATATTCCAGGGTTTAATGTTTTTCATCCAGTGCATAAATAATTTTTCAAATCTGGCTGGTACAAATTTTACTTTGCCATCTTTTACAGCTTTAATAGCGCGTTCAGCCAAAGGTTTTACATTCAAATACCATTGGGGCAAGATGATAGGCTCAATAGCAGTTTTGCACTTATAGCACTTGGCTACTGGCGTGGTATAATCTTCTGTTTTTTCTAATAAACCTTTTTCTTCAAGGTCTTTAATGATTTGTTCACGGGCATCTAAGACTTTTAAGCCCTGGTATTTTTCAGGGGCATCTTTAGTCATCTTGCCATCTTGGCCAATAACGTTGATTGTCTCTAACTTATGACGTTCACTGATTTCAAAGTCCACTGCTGAATGCGCTGGCGTAACCTTAACCGCGCCCGTGCCAAATTCAGGATCTACTTTTTCATCAGCAATAATGGGAATTTGGCGGCCGGTTAGCGGCAATTCAACCATTTGACCAATTAGATTTTTATATCTTTCGTCGTTAGGATTGACCGCCACTGCTGTATCTCCTAACATTGTCTCTGGCCGGGTGGTGGCGACAACAATAAATTCACATGGCTTTTCTGTTTCTTTATTATCCAATTTCTGGTTTCTAATTTCTAATTTCTTTAACAAAGGATATTTTATAAACCACAACTTCCCTTTTACATTTTCATGTTCAACCTCTAAATCTGACAAGGTTGTTTGGTGTTTGGTGCACCAATTAACTACCCGCTTGCCGCGATAAATTAGTCCTTCATCATAAAGTTTTTTAAAAGTTTTGTAAACCTCCTTAATAATATCTTCGTCAAGTGTAAATTTTTCTTTTGTCCAGTCGCAAGATGCCCCAAGCCGGCGTAGTTGATTTTCCATATTAACTTTATTTTGCATGGTAAAATTCCACATCATCCGGTAAAGCGTTTGGCGGTCAAAATCAAAACGTGACCTGCCTTCTTTTTCAAGCTTTTTTTCAAAGACGACCTGGGTTTCAAAACCGGCGTGGTCAGCGCCGGGCAGCCACAAAGTCGGCTCGCCTTTCATGCGGTGGTAGCGGATCATTATATCTTCTAAGGTAACAAAAATGGCGTGGCCAGCATGCAAAGAGCCATTAGCATTAGGCGGCGGCATAATAATTGTAAAAGCCGGCTTGGTTGATTTTTCATCAGGTTTAAAATAGCCACCTTTTTCCCAAAGCTGGTAAATTTTGTTTTCATGATTACTTGGATTATATGGACCTTTGGGGAGCATGTTCAATAACTTGTTCTGAGCGAACAATTGAAATTTTTGTAAAGCAAAAATTTTAGTTAGGAGTCAAATGATTTTTTACTTGCCGCTTGCTTGTTAATAGGCAAGCACCAGAAGCAGAAAAAATGCTACTTTATCTAGTTCTTTTTGTGTTTTTAGTATAACTTTTTCATAACTTCTAGTCAATTTTTAAAATGAACTTCTTGGTGTATTTGCATTAATTTATAATTGATTTTATTATAATTTAGGATTAATGCCGGTTTTGTATAAAATAAATTTGTCGTCTAATTTGGTCCGATCGGCGATTTTTAGACGACAGAATTTTAGATAATTTTTAATTTTGTAATTTTATAATTTTTAAATAATTTTTAAATTTTTAATTTTTAATTTTAATCTTTTATTTTTTATTTTTGATTTTTGATTTTTAT
>CAZDKR010000103.1:0-1980 GCA_964506375.1 uncultured Gammaproteobacteria bacterium | reverse complement strand
CTTCCCGAGTTCTCGGGATAAAAAAGCTGGGTAGAAAGTGATAGAACCTAGTAAAACATCCTCCAATCAGGAAGAAACTGGCGCAAGCTAACAGTTAGTCTTCAACCACTTGGAATAAACCGCTATAGCCGCACTCAAAAATCCGGCGGCACCTGATAATAGTGTAGCAGAAACTCTGCTATCTCTGCAAATGCAGGTGCGGCAGAATCAGAGGAAAAACGGACATTTTTGGGTTTTGACAATTTAACTAAAGTCACAAATTTTGGATTATCAACCGGGGCAAAGCCAATAAAAGTGTGGTTGGTTTCTTGAGTATAACCTTTTCCGCCGCGCCTGGCAATATTGGCTGTGCCGGTTTTGCCAGCCACATAATAGCCCTTAACGCCAGCCCGACTACCATGGCCATTCTTAACCACTGAAACTAACATAGCTTTTAAAACATTGGCTGTCTTTGAAGAAATTACCCGTCTAACTTGCTTAGGTTCAAATTTTTCTACTTTTCCATTAGGGTACCTTTTTTCCAGCACAATCTGAGGTTTCATCAAAATCCCGCCATTAGCAATTGCTCCATAAGCCATTATCATCTGCAAAGGCGTTGTCATAATGCCTTGACCATATGAGGCAGTGGCAGTATAAATGTCACTTTTATAATTTAGACTAGAGATGTCGCCTGGGCTTTCAGCCGGCAAACTAATGCCCGTCTTCTTCCCAAAACCAAACTTTTCTACATATTTTTTAAAATTCTTTTTACCACATTTCAAAGCGGCAAATACGGCGCCGGTGTTAATTGAATCCTCCAAAACTTTAACCATTGACACTTGGCCGTAAACTTTGTTATTCGCATTTCTAATAATATCAGAACCAAATTGAACAAAACCCTTATCTTCAAAAGTGGTATTGGGCTCTACCCTTTCCAGATCAATCGCCGCTGCCATAGTAATGGCTTTAAAAATTGAACCTGGTTCATAAGCTTGGCTAATGGCCTTATTAGAGTAGATATTAATATCCTCAACATGGCTGTAATTATTCAAATCAAAATCAGGTTTATTACACATAGCTAAAATCTGGCCGCTTCCTGGGTCTAAAACAATAGCTGTACCGTCTTCAGCAGCCGTTTTCTCTATCCACTCTGACAAAACAGAGCAGGCCTTGAACTGAACAGCAGGATCAAGCGTCAAAATCAAATCAGCGCCATTCTGGACAGGAATGACTTCAGTCTGGCCAAAGCTAATTAACCGCCCTCTAAGGTCTTTTTCTATTTTCAACTTCCCTTCCCTGCCAGCCAAATCATTTTCAAAATATTCCTCAATGCCATACTGACCAACCCTTTTGTCGCCTTCATAGCCTAAAAAGCCCAAAACATGAGAAAATAAATTGTTTTGAGGGTAAACTCTTTTAGTTTCCGGCTTAAAACCAATTTCTTTAATGCTTCCACCAGAAGCGGATTTGTTTTGGGCGAATAACTTTTCTATTTTTTCTTTTTGCTCTTGAGTTACATAATGATGAATCGGTTCATAAGGGTCTTTCTTGTTTAGACGTAAAAAAATCTGCCACCTTTTCTCGTCTGTCATAGGTAAAACCCTTTCTATCAACTCAATGGTGGCGGTGGCGTCTTTTATTTCGGCTGGCACGCCATAAAGCAAATATAACTGCTGGTTAATTGCCAGAGGATAAAGTTTTTCTTTTTGGGAATCTTTGTCATAAGCCAAAGTGTAAATTCCGCCCCTTTCAGGAGTTAATTCTTTTAACTGAACATGTCGACTCTCAGCGCGACTAAGATAAAAATCGTGTTTTAGAACTTGTAAATAAAACAATTTGCCAATAACCAACCCAGTTAAAATTAAAAATAACACTTTAATGAGTGTTATGCGATTAAAACCTTTCCTTCTGTTCCGTGAATATGGTTTCATAAAAATTTAAAATTCCCTTGAATTACAAAACTACCCAAACCTTTCAAAATGACATAAAATTAAGGTATTG
>CAZDKR010000102.1:0-2034 GCA_964506375.1 uncultured Gammaproteobacteria bacterium | reverse complement strand
CCAAAAAACGCTTCATTTTCTACTCCACATAAATCATAGACATAATCATTATACTCTTTAACTATTATTTTTTTCACATAAGGCTTTTTAAATTGATTTGATGGACTATTATTTTTCTCAAAAGGATGGGCTGTCTTGCCAATAATTAAATTCCAATAATAGCCACCTGGTAATGATCTGTTTTTAATTACCCGACCTGGTTGGTTATAACACTTTCTCACCCCAACTTTTATACCATGCATAGCTGCTAACCAACTAATTTCTCTGATTAATTGATGGCTTACAGAACTCACACTTAATTTTCCCTCTGAAGTCGTGTAGCCGTCACCAAGGAAATAGCCTTCTAAAAATCTCAGGAAGTATTCTTTTGGCAAATCCCAAAGAAGCCCGGGAATATGTTTGTTGTGCGAACCATTACCACACCAATGGCTAAAAAACCTACCTAATGGTGCTGAATAATATTTAATTCTTAAAGTATTATCTTGTGTTACTTCTAAACTGGCATCTAATTTAAAAATTTTCTTCATTAGATCTTGCACATCTTGGTGTAATTCTTTTTCATGCAAACCAAAGGTGAATTCTAAATTACGAGTTCCCCTGCCTTCGGCAGTATAATAGCCAAATAATTTAAATAATTCTGGACTAACATCCACATATTCTGGAATTTTTGTCCTTCTTGATTGCCAAGATAGAACCTTTGGAATATTCTTTCCCGCTTGCCAGTGATAAACTGTTCCTTGAGTCATACCAATATTTTGAGCTACCTCACTTTGAGTCATTTTTCCTCTCATAGCTAAAACATATTCGTATTTTTCTTGAACATCTTCTTCATCATCCCAAACTCTTAATTTTGTGACCGGTAATTTTTGACTAAACTCATGTGCCTTAACTTTATGAGTGGTACCAAATCCAGGTATAAATTTACCCCTAACCTTAAATGGTAAATTAACTAAGATGTCGCCTTCTTTTAGTTGACTGGCTTTTTTCGCTTTAATCATATTCCTTTCTCTAACAAAAATACTATGGTCACCAGTGGTTTTTATTACACCACCTAAATAATGAATTTCATAGATTTTATCTACTTTATGACGAAACACGCCTTTAATATCTTGCCAACTACTTTGGCCAAAAAATATTTTCTTATTTGAATTCTCCTTAACGCCTCTAAAGTTTGTTTTTTGGGCCTGAAAACCTAGAGTTTTAATTCCTTTAACTGGCACCACAAAATTCTCTTGACCTTTTTTATAGTACTGATCAACAAAATCTCTAATGGGCACAAGTTTTACTTGGCTATTTTTGCGAATTAAAATTGGTGTATCACCGGTTACACTCGCCCCGACTCCGACAAACATCTCAACAAACTCTGAACCTGAAACATGAAAAAACGGAACATTGGCTTCGCCAGAAACTGCCCTGGCCATTAAAGTTTTGCCTGTGCCTGGCGGGCCAATTAATAAAACGCCCTTGGGAATTTTAGCTCCAACTTCAGTAAATTTTTTAGGATTTTTTAGAAACCCAACCACTTCCTGAAGCTCTTCTTTGGCTTCTTTAGCGCCAGCCACGTCTTTAAAAGTTACTTTTCTTTTCTTCTCGCCTTTTTTGCCATTAGTATCGTTAACCGAACTTTGACCAAATGACATAGCCCGATTGTTTATATTCTGCATTTGGCGAGTTAATAAAAATATAAAACCAACAATTAATAAAAATGGCAAAATAAACGGCAAAATCGCTCCCAACCAGTACTCAAGTCCTGTTTTTTCTTTAACTTCAATTCTTATCTTTTGTATTTTTTCTGGCGCAACTCCATAATTTTTAAGTAAAGTTGTCAAAGGCTCAATGGCTTCTTTTTTAGTTTTTAACTTTTGTCCGTTGTTTAAGGTGACTTCCAATTCATTGCCTCTAATTAAAATTTCTTTGACTTCTTCTTGGTTTATTTTTTCAATCACCTGGTCAATGCCAACTGATTCAATTTTTTTCTGGCCAGGAGTTTGGTACAACGACAAAAGCCCGGCCATCACCAAAAAGACCACAATA
>CAZDKR010000101.1:0-2057 GCA_964506375.1 uncultured Gammaproteobacteria bacterium | reverse complement strand
AAATGCCTCATAAAGAATATAACCGCCAATGAACAAAGCAACTATGGCGTCGGCTAAATCAAAATATCTAACCAAACCAAGCCCTACCAAAACACCGACTGAAGAAAGAGCATCAGCTCTTGAATGTTCAGCGTCTGCCACCAAAGCCAAACTTTTAAACTTCCCTCCATAGTAAAACTTTAACCTTGCCAAAATCTCAGTAATTAAAATAGAAATTACTACTACTATTATTGCTCCAAAAGTAAGTTGAACTGGCGCCCCTTTAAAAAACCTTTCCACTGCCTCATACAAAATCCAAAAACCAGAAAATGCTAAAAGTATTGCTACTAAAAAACCGGCTAAATTTTCCGCTTTCCAATGCCCATATGGATGTTTTTCATCAACAGGCTTTTGTGCTATTTTTAACCCTAAAAAAGTGATAAAGGAAGAAAGAACGTCAATGCTTGAATGGACTCCATCAGCGATTAAAGCCAAACTGCCGATTAAAAACCCAAAAAACAACTTAGATATTCCTAAGCCGAGGTTGATAAAAACGCTGATTATTGAAACAGTTTGAGAGTTCATTAACAATTTTAAAAGCCCTACTTTCTCCCCCGGCCTCTACCTCCAAGACCTTTTCTCCTTTGACCAGGACCTGGTCCAAAACCAAGCTGGCGAGGCGCCACGCTTGTCACTTCTTGAAGGTTTCCTTTCTGATACTCTTGGAAAACATCTTGGATGCTCATTGCCGGATTGCCAAGAAAAACCTTTATCCCAGAATTACTTAAAACCATAAAGGCGTTAGGTCCAATATTGCCGGTAATTACTGCATCAACTTTTTCTTTGACTGCAATCTGAGCCGCTGCAACACCAGCCCCTCGCATTGCTTGTACCCCAGTGTTTTTAATTGCCTTAATCAGTTTTTCTTTGTCATTGACAATCAAAAAATACATTGCCCTGCCAAATCGGGGGTCCAAAGTTGCGTCCAAGTTATTACCAGTAGCGCTAATACAAATTTTCATAAATTTTTACCTTCACCGTCATTCTTGACGTCGGAAATTATCTGGCTCTAGTCATTGGCTGACCACATTTAGGGCAAGAATGCTCATAACAAGGCACTCCTCTTTGGTGAGGAACTTTGTTGCCGCAATTTGGGCAAACGCATTCGCCTCCTGGACCTAGACCAAAACCGCCGGGATGACGGCCACGGCCCCCTCTGCCAAACGCTCCAAATCCGCCGCCAGAAGAAACTGGTGAAATTCTTTTTGGCATATTATTTTTTCTTTTTTAATTTTTAGCCCTTTGTCTGCTCTTAATGGATTCTTATTTTTTTGTAAACCTTTATTTTTTAACATTTCTTTCGCTCTTTCTGAACCTGAAAATTCAAGCCAATTTGAGACCAAGGGCAGAAGCCAATCATTGCCTGGGAAATCAGAAAACAAAAATATCTTTCCTGATGCCTGTTTAAATCTTTTAAATTGCAAGCTTACTAAGTTAAAAACCTGCACAACCCCAGGGCATAATAACTGGTTTTGTTACAAATAAACTCGACCTTTTATGGTGCATATCTATTATAAGTATAGACCCATAATTATTCTATGTCAAATTTTAGTTTTCCACACAAAAATAAACTAAAAGATTAACTAATATTTCAATCATATAATTCAATCATAACAAGATGCTGTTTCTTTAATAACGCCTGGTTTTGTTGGTTAATCTTGGGTTTCTTTAAAATCTCTCACCAGTATTTAAGGCAAAAGACAAGGTGATAATAAATAGTCTATCAGCTATAGAGCTGGTGCAATAACATTTACAAGACACAGGGTTTTAGTATGCCACATCTCGAGAATTTGTCGCAGCACCAAGCATAGAAGTTCAGAAAAATCTTTCTTGTATTATAAAAAGGCAGGAGCTTTGCCCCTGCCTGCCATTATTCTTTTGCCAAGATTTTTCTTTTTTGATTATTTATGAATTAAATTTAGCAAGGCAATAATGATAATTTAAAATGTTTAGTTATGTGGCGAGCACTAAGTTCCGTGGACGCAGAAAAATTCCCGACTTTCACAATGTAAACGTGA
>CAZDKR010000100.1:0-2066 GCA_964506375.1 uncultured Gammaproteobacteria bacterium | reverse complement strand
CTAAACAACCCTCGCCTAAAGGCGGGTAGAAGTATAAAACCCTCTAAACAATCCTTGCCTAAAGGCGGGTAGAAGTTGTAACCTTCACCTAAAAGTGGGTAGAAGAAAAAACCTTTTCCAAAACATCTCCTACCCTAAACAAAACCTCTTCTTCAAACCACTTACCAACCAATTGGACACCTATAGGCAAACCATCTTTTGATTTGCCAGCTGGGATTGAAAGTGCTGGCACGCCAGCCACATTAATTGGCACAGTAAAAACATCTTCTAAATACATAGTTAAAGGATCAGCTGTTTTTTCACCTAATTTAAAAGCTGGGGTCGGTGTTGTTGGGGTAATTAACATATCTACCTTGCCTTGATTAAAAACTCTTTCAAAATCTTGGCGAATCAAAGTCCTTACCTGCTGCGCTTTTTTATAATACGCCTCATAATAGCCAGCGGACAAAGTATAAGTCCCGAGCATTATTCTTCTCTTTACTTCATCGCCTAAAAATTTAGCCCGTGTCTTTTTATAAACATCAATCAAACCAACTCCTGATGTCTGATGGCTGATGACTGATTCCCCGTATCTTATGCCATCATATCTTGCCAGGTTCGCCGATACTTCCGAAGGCATTATTATATAATAAACTGCCAAAGCATATTCTGTGTGCGGCAAGCTAACTTCAGCAACCTCAGCTCCCAATTCTTCTGCCTTTTTAATCACATTTTTAACCACTGACTCCACCTCTTTATTCATCCCTTTGACAAAATATTCCTTGGGTACGCCAATTCTTAAATTTTTGAATTTTGAATTTTGAATTTTGAATTTGTTTAGGATTTCGGATTTCTGATTTTCAAAGCGAAGCGGAGACTCTGACTTTATACCGGAACGGATTTCTACACTTGTCGCGTCCAATTCATCTTTTCCTTTAATAACATTAAAAACAATTTCTACATCTTCCACGCTTTTTCCAATCACTCCTATCTGATCAAACGATGACGCCATGGCAATTAAGCCAAACCTTGAAACCGCGCCGTAAGTTGGTTTTAAACCAACTACTCCGCAAAAAGCAGCTGGTTGGCGGACTGAGCCGCCTGTATCAGAGCCAAGTGAATAAACACTTAAATCTGCTGCCACTGCCGCAGCAGACCCACCTGATGAACCACCAGGCACCCGCTCTTTATCATAAGGATTTTTAATTGCGCCATAAGCAGAATTTTCTCCTGACGAGCCCATGGCAAATTCATCACAATTATTTTTCCCAAGCATCACCAATCCTTGTTCTTTTAATTTCTTAACTGCTGTAGCATCATAAGGGGCAATATAATTTTCTAAAATTTTTGAGCCAGCAGTGGTTTTTACGCCTTTGGTCATTATTACATCCTTAATAGATGCCGGAATGCCGGCTAAAATAGGCAATTCTTGACCTTGGGCAATTATGTTGTCCGCATTTTTTGCCTGCTCTATTGCTTCTTTTTCAGTCACTGTAATAAAAGCATTTAACTCTGGATTTATTTTTTTAATTCTACTCAAATAATCCTGAGCTAATTCCAGGGCAGAGATTTGTTTATTAAGTAGTTTCTGGTGGATTTGATTTATTGTCATTTGAATAAATCCAAAACAATAGAACACTGATTAGACTGATCTAACTGATTTTCACTGATCAGTTTTTATCAATCTAATCAGTTAAATCAGTGTGCTATTATTTATGTATGTGTAAGTTTAAAAAACTGATTTTACTTTTATTTGCCCTTTCTCTGTCTCTGGCGCCATTTCAATCAATTTTTTTGTATCTTGTATCTTGTATCTTGTATCTTGAGATTTATCTTCTCTCCAAACATTATAAAGGTCTCTTGTCCCACCATCAGCCGTTTCTACTCCTTGAGTATTAACCTCTTTTAATTTATTAACATAATCCAAAACCCGTCCAAGTTGAGCTTGGTATTTTTCTAATTCTTGCTCATTTAACTTGATGCGAGCAAGCTGGGCAATGTGTTCGACCTGGTCTTTGGATAGCATACCTTTATCTTACCATTAATAATAAAATTTGACAAAAATTAAAAAAGAGTGTTTGATAAAG
>CAZDKR010000099.1:0-2098 GCA_964506375.1 uncultured Gammaproteobacteria bacterium | reverse complement strand
ATTATGATAAAAATGTTTTTAAAATAATGAAACAGATTAGCGGATTTATAAAAAGATATTAAAACCGAGGGTGGCAGAACGGTTTATGCGCTGGTCTGTAAAACCAGTCTAAGTAGGTTCGACCCCTACCCCTCGGACCAGATTCAAAATATAAAACATAAATTAACAAAACAAAATCTTTGTATTCAAAGCGCTTCCTACATTTTATGTCTTGAGTTCTGTTAATTGAGTTTTGCAAAAACATGACCACCCAACAAAAATTAAACTTAATCATTCAGAACATCCAGGAAGTAATCGGCTTGGACGAACTTGAGAAGTTAATTGAAAATGGCGTAAAATTAAAACATTATATTGGTTTTGAAATTTCTGGCAGGATTCATTTAGGGACCGGTATTGTATCAATGAAAAAAGTTAAAGATTTTGCTGATGCCGGGGTTGAGGTATCTATTTTTTTGGCAGATTGGCACGCTTGGATAAATGACAAGCTGGGTGGCAACAAAGAAATCATTCAAAAAATTGGCGTGAGTTATTTTAAAGAAGGATTTAAAAAATGTTATGAGTTAGTTGGGGGCAATCCGCAAGATTTAAAGTTTGTCCTGGGTTCAGAATTATATCATAACAATGATGAATATTGGCAAACATTAGTGGATGTGAGCAAGAATTTAACTTTATCGCGGGTAATGAAATCCTCAACAATTATGGGGCGTCAGCAAGGTGAATCAATGCCTTTTGCCTGGCTTTTGTATCCGCCTATGCAAGTAGCTGATATTTTTATCCAGGGTGTTAATTTAGCTCACGCTGGAATGGATCAAAGAAAAGCGCACGTGATTGCCCGTGAAGTAGCTACTAA
Organism: uncultured Gammaproteobacteria bacterium; assembly: GCA_964506375.1. Classification (GTDB taxonomy): domain Bacteria; phylum Patescibacteriota; class Patescibacteriia; order UBA2196; family UBA2196; genus CAZDKR01. Next base: position 1,248 of record CAZDKR010000099.1, on the reverse strand, counting down.
ATTAAAATATTCTCCACTTAAAGATGGACAAGGAAATATTATTAAACCAATTGCTGTTCATCATCCGCTAATCCTGGGTCTTAACAAGCCTCACATTTGGCCGGTTTCCAACCAAAGCCAATTACGAGAAGTGTTATCAGAAATGAAGATGACCAAATCAAAACCCGATAGCGCGGTATTTGTTGATGACAGCGAAGAAGATGTTCGTCGTAAAATTAATAAGGCATTTTGCCCAGAAGGCGAAACAGAGTTTAACCCAATTTTGGACTGGACAAAGCATATAATATTTCCTAATACAAAAGATCAGATTATTATTAAACGTGAAGAAAAACACGGCGGTGACGCAAGCTATGCTGACTATGGTGAATTGGAAAAAGATTTTAAAGACAAGAAATTGCACCCTCAAGATTTAAAAAATTTTGTAGCGGATTGGTTGATAGAATTTTTAAGACCGATTAGAAATCACTTTGCTAAAGGTGAGGCAAAGAAAATGAAAGAAGAATTAGAAAATATTTTGTAAATCCGAAATTCGAAGCACGAAATTCGAAACAATAATTAAATTAGAAATTCAAAACATTTTTAAACACTTTGTTTTTTAAATTTAATTATTTGAATTTGTTTTGGATTTCAAATTTAGAATTTCGGATTTTTGAAAAAAGGGCCCGTAGCTCAGTTGGTTAGAGCGCTTGCATGGCATGCAAGAGGTAGTCGGTTCGAATCCGATCGGGTCCACCAGAATAACGCCGACTTAGCTCAGCTGGTTAGAGCGACAGTTTTGTAAACTGTAGGTCCAGGGTTCGAATCCCTGAGTCGGCTCCAAAGATCTCTTTTTCTACCCGATTTTAGTCGGAGAATCACGGAAATTTAAAAAGAAGCGGACTAAAGTCCGCAAAACCTTGGCTAAAGCCGAGTAGAAGGTTAAAAAAATGGCTACTAAATATAAAGAAAAATTAATTGGCTTAGAATGTTCCGATTGCCATCGGATTAACTATTATACTACCAAGAACAAGAAAGTTATTAAAGAAAAATTAGAGCTTAAAAAGTATTGCAAGCACCGTGGAAAGCATACACTTCACAAAGAAACTAAAGTGAAATAGTTTTGATAATGAGCGATTAGTTAAGTGGTATAATCGCGGATTCTCTGTTTATTTTGAATGATTTTGATGGGAGCGTAGTTCAGTGGTAGAACGCCGGTCTCCAAAACCGGGAACGAGGGTTCGATTCCTTCCGCTCCTGCCATGGAGTAAA
>CAZDKR010000098.1:0-2105 GCA_964506375.1 uncultured Gammaproteobacteria bacterium | reverse complement strand
CCACTTGATAATCAATATTGTTCTGTTTTAGATCGGCGCGCAGTTCCTGGTCCTGACTAACTGGCAATTTGTTAAATACAGAAACAATTAAAGAGCTGGATTCTTTAATTTTTCTGTCAATACTTTTTAAGATTTCTTGTTTTTGTTGACGTGTTTTAGGCATATGGGTGAATTTGTGCGCATTTAATACTGTTTGCGTAAATTAAAAATCTGCAGTTGTTTTACCGCAGACTTAATAATTGCTTTATTTTATTCATAATTTACCTTAATAGGTCTTACTCACCTACATTATAGATGATGCCTATTGTCTGCGGCAAACTTGTTAAAATTTATCCTAATTTAACAATGTTGTTTTTTATTATAATATAAATAAATTTTTTGTCAAATTTACCTCAAATACTTCTCAACTGCCCTGTTGTGTTCTTCTAAAGTTTTTGAGAAAATGGTTTTTCCATCCTTAGTTGATAGATAATACCAATACTCAGAATTTTTAGGGTAGATAGCAGCCCTGATAGCTGATTCACCTGGATTGCAGATTGGCGTAGGTGGTAAGCCACGGTATTTATAGGTGTTGTATGGTGAGTCAATTTTCAATTCCTCTTTAGTCAGGCTAGGGTTTTTGCCTTTGGTTACGTAATTCAAGGTTGAATCAACTTGCAAGGGCATTTTTGCCTTTAAGCGTTTCCACAAGATTCCTGCTACAAGCCTTCGATCATCATCGTTCGGCACCTCTTTTTCTAAAATTGAAGCCATAATTAAAACGTCGTATAAGCTTTTTCCACGAGCCTTAATTTCTGTTTTTAAAGCCGGAGTTAACTTTTTATTAAAGTTGTCAAGGGTTTTAATAATTATATCTTTTACTGAGGCGTTTTTAAAGACCCGGTAAGTGTCAGGAAAAATAAAGCCTTCTAAGGAGTTGGAATTAGATTTTTCTAAAAACGGATAGCTTGATCGGAAATTATCTATTTGGGCGTTGTTTAAAAAGTCGTTTTTATTATTTATTATTTTTTGTTTGACTAAATATTCTGCTATATCGTCTAAGGTCCAGCCCTCAATGAACCTTAAACTGATTTCATTATCAACCTTGCCCGCGATTAAGATTTTAGTTAAATCAATAATATCCATTGGAGTTAAAATATAAGTGCCGGCTTGAACAGAACCCTGCAATCTTCTTAAATACAAATAAGCTTTGAAAGCGAATTTTGACTTGATTAAACCCTGCTCATATAGATTTTGACTAATTTGGTTCACATTTTCTCCTTTAGTAATCACAAATTCCCTTTCGCCCTCAAAATTGGGCTGGGTTGAAATTTGATAAACAAAATAAATGCTAAAAATGGCAAGAGTGATTAAAACCAGAGTAAATCCTATTCCAAATACTAACCCACGGGGCATTAAGATGCTTTTGTTTGAGTTTTTATTTAATTTCTTATTCATAAATTTTGAAATTCCAATATAATAAAAAAGAGTTATCCTAAGAAGTTCTTTATTATCATAACATATTTATATCTTTTGGCAATTTTTATTTCTATTCCACAGGCAAAATTTAGCAAAAAGCTTTTATTTTAAGTTGTATCTTGGATTAGGATGTATTTTGTTCTCGTTCTCTATGATTTCTGACAGTATTTTCCTGACTGTTTTTTCCCAACTAAATTTTTTCAATCTTTCTTTGCCTTTCTCAACTAATTTCTTTTTTAAATTTTCATCACTCACAATTCTCTCTAATCCGATTGCTATTTCTTGAACTGAGTTAGGATTAACATACAAGCAGGCATCGCCGCCAACTTCATGCAAGACTGGAATATCAGAAGCTAAAACTGGGATTTCAAAATCAAATCCTTCAAGGATAGGAAAACCAAACCCTTCTTCCTTAGAGACTAAAACTAAGCAACTGGATTCGCTGAGCAACTCGTATTTCCTTTCATCATTGACATATCCAATAAATTTTACTTTATCTTTGACGCCTTGACGCTTTGACACATTGACACTTTCTTCAAATCCGTGACCCGGCTTGCCTGCCAGAATTAATTTATAATCAGGGTGTTTTTCTGAAAAAATTTTAAATGCTTTTATTAAATTAGAAATATTTTTCTTCTCCTCAATTC
>CAZDKR010000097.1:0-2202 GCA_964506375.1 uncultured Gammaproteobacteria bacterium | reverse complement strand
AAAAGCAGGTAAAAGTTGCATTACTCTACTACCCTAAACACTTCTTCTACGCTCGTAATCCCTTTTATGGCTTTTAATAACCCGTCTTGAACCATTGTTACCATACCATTTCTTTTGGCAATCTCGCGAATCTTGTATTCTGAAACCTCATTTGACAAAATAATCTGTTCAATTTCCGGGCGCATTTCAAACATTTCAAAAATTCCAATTCTGCCTTTGTAGCCAATTTGATTGCATTCTTTACATCCGCCTGGTCCATAAAATTTTATTCTGGATAGGTCTTCCTTGCTCTTTATTTCTTTATTTTCAAAGCATAATGAAGATCCCGACTTTGCATTAAGAAAATATTTCCTTATTTCTTGGGGATCAACTTCGGACAGCACCTTCCAAATTTTATCCTTAACACTTTCATCCAATTCAATCTCTTTTTTGCACTTTTCACACAACTTTCTAACTAATCTCTGGGCCATAACCAAATTCAAAGCCGGGGCCAATAAATACGGCTTAGCTCCCATAGATAAAAACCTGGGTACAGCGCCAGCAGCATCATTGGTGTGCAAAGTAGACAAAACCAAATGACCGGTTAAAGCCGCATTCAAAGCAATATCAACTGTCTCTAAATCCCGCATTTCACCAACCATAATAATGTCCGGATCCTGCCTTACAATAGAACGCAATCCTTTAGCAAAGGTATAATCCCTGTTAGGGTTCACTTGCGACTGATTAATACCTTTTAATTCATATTCAATTGGATCCTCAATAGTAATAATTTTCGTTTCTGGGGTATTAAGTTTGTTTAAAATAGCATACAAAGTCGTGGTTTTACCAGAACCAGTTGGGCCAGTGGTAATAATCATGCCATTAGGCCTTCTAATTTGACTGGACAGCAATTCAAAAGCCCTTCCTTCTAATCCCAGGTCTTCAAATCTCAAGCTGGTTACTTTAGAACGGAGCAAACGCATTACCACTGACTCGCCATAAGCAGTTGGCAAAGTAGAAACCCTGACATCAACTTTGTCATCCTTTAAAAAAATGGAAAATCTGCCATCTTGGGGTTTATCAGTAATATTCAACTTCAAGCCTGACAATAACTTTAGACGAGAAATTAATTGCTGCCAAATACTCTTTTCTAAAATACAAGCAGTGTGCAGCACTCCGTCAACTCGGTAGCGCAGTTTTATGCCGTCAACTTCAGCTTCAATATGTATATCAGACGAATTAGTTTTTAAACCGGCGGCAATAATCACTGTTACTAATTCTGAAATTGAAACTTCTTTAATTAATTCTTTAACACTTTCTAAAGAAAATAATTTTTCAGAAAATTTTTTCAAGTCGTTTTCAGTTACTTCCACGCCTTTAGGCGCCGGTTTAATCTTTGGCACGGCTTCGTACAATTTAACAACTGAGTCAAAACTTTTTTTTGAAGTAATGTATATCTCAACCGGCAACTTTAATCTTTTCTCAAATTCGGTTTTTAAATTTTGGATTTCGTCTATGTTTAACTTGGTTGTAGCCAAACGAGCAACTTTATGTTGGGCATAATAAAAACAAACAACTTGCTTTTCTTTAACTTCTTCCAAAGCAATAAGTTGCAAAACATTAGCCGGCACTGGCACGCCTTTTAAATTCACATAACCTACGCCCATTTGCTGCGCTTTTACTTTTAATTCATCTTCAATTTCTCTTTGCGTCAGCTCCTGCATCTTTTCATCCAAGACCTCTTCAGCCCCTTGTGAAGTCACTGCCTGGTAATGCGCTTTATTCAGATCATTAGCATTATCAACATTATTGCCATTTTGATTTTCTTGAATTAAGTCATTAATATCTTTCATAAATAAAAAATGTGTAGTGATTATATTGGCTTATTGTACATTATTTAAACTTTTTAAATTTTTCTCATTTTTATCTCGCGCAGATCTACGCAAATCCCGACAGTTAAGACACGAATTTATGCGGAAAATGATAAAAAGTTTTTTTCATGCCTTAAAATCCATAAATCTTGTTTTTATTATAACTAAAAAAGTATTTCTTGACAAATTTTTAAAGTTAATTAAACAAAAATTACTGAAACACTAACAAATCATAAGAGGAGAAAAGACTATAAACAAGTTAAAAAATATTTAAAAAGCATTAAAGATGCTTTAGTGCCTGTTGATGTTCAACTGCCTAACAAGACATAAAAAGCTTGATTTGTTTGAAAAC
>CAZDKR010000096.1:0-2203 GCA_964506375.1 uncultured Gammaproteobacteria bacterium | reverse complement strand
TTCTTTTACTGCTTTTTGTCCGCCAGGTTTATAAAAGTCGCCATTAATGGCGACTTTTTAAATGTTAAAAATTTTTATAATCTTTATGTCTTGTGTCATTGGGTCTAGTGATGGTTTTTTGAAATTAATATGTAAATTTAATCGACCTTTTTACTTGCATAAATTTCCGAGATACTATAGCATAAGTCGCTATTTTATATGCGATTTAACAAAGCCAGTGTCAGTTGATTCGGCTGGAGCGGGGCGCAACCGAGCGTAGCCATTAAATCGCTGTTAGTTTTTCCAAACATAACAAGGATTGAGCCTTGGCGCAATACTGGGCAAAGCCCAAAAATCAAAGTTTTTATTAGCGAGTTTTTTATAGCAATTCTGCAAAACGGACAATAACTTAGGAAGTCATTTTATTTTTTATAACATAATGGTTGCTAGTCCTAAAAAAGCAAAAAATCCAAAAACATCTGTTGCGGTTGTTATGAAAATGGTTGCTGATGAAGCAGGATCTTTTCCCAATTTTTTCATAATTAACGGGATAATTGCTCCAAAAAAGCCAGCAATTATGAGATTGATAACCATTGCCAATCCGATAACTAATCCGAGCATTGGGCTTTTATTCCATAAAATAGCCACGGCAGCAACCAAAATTCCATTAATAATTCCGTTTATTCCGCCCGCAATAATTTCATTTATTATCACTCGTTTGCCCGTTTTTAATTCAATTTCCTTTAATGCTAAACCTCTGACAACAACCGCCAGAGTTTGAGTGCCGGCATTTCCGCCCATGCCCGCCACAATCGGCATATAAACAGCCAACAAAACAAACGCAGAGATTGTTTCTTGAAAAAGACTTACAACAGAAGCAGCAAGAAATGCTGTGGCAAGGTTAATAATCAACCACTTATATCTGTTTTTTACTTTTGTTAGCGCAGAATCCAAAACGTCTTCTTCTTCGCTAACACCAGCAAATTGACGAAGATTATTTGCTGATTGTTTTTCTATTAACTTAAGTATATCATCTGAATAAATAATTCCAAGAATGCTATGATCTTTATCCAAAACCACAATTTTGTTGTGCGGATGTTTTTTGAATACAGTAACAATTTCGCGTTCATTTTTATCATATTCAATAGAAGGGATTTTTTTAATGTATTTGTTAATTTTTTCTTTTCTTGTAGATGCAGCAAGAATGTGGGTAGGCACTTCCCCTACTAAAAAACCGTCCTGAACAACAAGAATGGCTGGAAATTTTCCCGTTCTTTTTTCATGTTTTTGGATTACTTCAGAAAGCTGTTCAAATGTAATGTTTTTGTCCACTTCAATATAATCCAAACTCATTAAACCAGCAGCGGTTCTTGGGTTGAATTTAAGCAAAAACTCAACTTTTTCCCTGATTTCTTTGCCTAATTTTTTCAGAAGTTTTTTGCTTCTTTTAGGATTTATACTTTGTAATAAATCAGTTGCTTCATCAGGATCCAGGTAGTCAATGATATCTATTAGTTCCCTGTCATCTAATTTATCCATAATCCCTTGCCGTATTCGTTTTGACAAACTTAGGAGAACAAACCCTTGATTATTGGTAGGTATTTCTTTGAAAATACGAATTCTCTCCTTTGGAGAAGATAATATTTTATATACTAAATTGTTTTGTGTTTTCTTATTTACCATCTTAGTCGCAGTAATATTTTAGGACTTTTGCGAAAGTCCTATTTATTTTTCTTAATAAGTCCATCTTTTTTAGATATGAAAGCAATATGTGCCATTGACAACGCAAAGGCTTTTGTTTATTAGTGATAACAAAAATTAAAATTAACGTATTATGGGCAAAAGAAGTCCTGATTTGCCGGGATTTGGGAAATCTTTATTCCCTTTTATCCGCTGTTATACGTTCTGAAGGGTTCGGACGAAGCGAGAAAGTTTTTAAGTGCGATTATTATTTACCTCTTTTTGGTATTCAAAGTAAGAGTAAATAATCGTATAGATTGCCACTGAAATTATAGGAACAAGAACGAAAAATAGCGCATAGCTTTGAAAAAATATCCCAACAAAAGCGATTACTCCAGCAACTTTAAATAACTTTCCACCAATTTTGTGAGTCTTTTCCCATACTTTTTCACTGCTCAATGTCCAAGGAGTTCTTATACCTATAAACCAATTTCTTTTTGCATTTTCACAAAGAATACCAATATAGAAAAATAAAATCCCGATA
>CAZDKR010000095.1:0-2250 GCA_964506375.1 uncultured Gammaproteobacteria bacterium | reverse complement strand
AATCAAGGGACTAACCGAGCCCATAGTGCCACCACCTGTAAAAAGGATTTTCATATTTTTCCTTACCCAAACATAAATGCCAGGGCTGAATTTTTGTGTAAATTTGTGTTCTTATTTCTGCAAACTCGCACGAAACACACCGAATCCTTGATTACCGCCGCTTTGCTCTTCCATATCAAAACGAGACTATATTAACCAAAGTATAAATCAATCCCCCAACAAATACTAAAACCAAAAATACAGACACTGGCAAGGCAAATTTCTTTGAAAGGGCGTATTCTGGCTGGCGTTCACTTTTTTTGCGCGCCTGCCAATAAGCAAAAATATAAATCACACCATTAACACCAAAGCCCAAAGCGCCGACAAGGCTAATAATTTTAATAAAATCCTGAAGGCCTAAAAAATAAATCGCAAGAGGAACAATTAAGGTTAAAAGCCAAGCTAAAAAATGCGGCATTTTAAAATCATAATTATAAATCTCTTTTAATGCCAATCCTACTGTTAAAAAACTGGTGGAGATAGTAAAAAAAGCAAAAACGTTACCAATAATGATAATAGTTGGGCCCATAACATTGCCTAAACCGACGGTTGCTACCTCAGTAGTGCTTTCCCCTGTCACGCTAATCACAATCCAAGCAAACATTAAATAAACCAAAGAAGGAATTAAAGCCCCTAAGAAAATTGATTTTTTAAAAAGGTGTTCTTTGTGAAATAATATCTCCCTCACTTCAGGCACAGCTACCATTCCTGAGCAAGCAAACAAAACTACACCATAAGGAAGTAAAATTTTAGTTAAGTTAAAGGTCAACAAATTGTTGGGATTGAAGTGGTCAAGCGAGAGCAATAAAATAATAAAAACAATTAAAAAGATTGCGAGACTTAAAATAAACTCTGTGTTTTTAATTAACTTAATTCCAAAATATAGAAATATGGCAGCTAAAATATAAAACAATAGGCTCCAAAAAATTTGAGCTCCGCCCAAAACTGCAGATAAAACCTCGCCTATGCCCACAAAGTAAGCTAAAAGCGAACCTGAAATAGCCAAAACTAAAATGAAAGAAGTAAGGTTTTTCCAGAACTTGCCCAAATATTTTTCCACATAACCTGAAACTTGATGTTTGCCATAAGTCCTTAAAGTTATTTCACCAAACATTAACTTAATAGAAATCATAGCAAAAGTAACAATTGCCAAAACAACTACTCCTGTCCAGAAGCCAGCTTGAGCAAAAACATAAGGAATGCCCAAAATACCGGCGCCAATAATTGTGCCAACTAAAGTTGCAATTGCTTGGAAAAGTGGAATATTTTTCATAATGTCATCCTGAATAAAGCAAAGGATTCGGTGAAAGAATATAAAAAAATACAGGATATAAGATATAAAATTATCGCCTTACTAAAATTTCAAACGCTTTTAATGAATTTGGCACAATCTCAAAATTATCAAACTCACCTTCTGTTACCCATTTGTAACCTGTATGCTCCCAGTCTAATCTCACTTGGTCAGTATTAACTTCACAAAGTACTGGATGAGTTATCCATTTCCTGTTTATCTTTTCATCAATCATTTCATAAGTTTTGCCTGGAATAATTTTAATAATATTTTTTTCACTTATTCCAATCTCTTCTTGAAGTTCTTCTTTAACTTTTTCTTCTAAACTTTTCTCATCATCTAAAAAGCCAGCTAAACTGCTCCACATATTTTTATAAGCCAAAACTTTATCACTTCTTTTTAAGAGCAAAAACTTATTTTTATGTTTTACCCAGCAGACCAGAACCCGGCACTTGTATTTATTAGTATAATCAATTTTGTTTGGCATCCTGTTAATTGTTAGTTGTTTTTTTATTAATTGATTTTGGTACCGCTACGGGGAGTCGAACCCCGGTTTCATGGCTGAGAACCATGTGTCCTAACCACTAGACGATAGCGGCGTAATTGTTAGACCAGTTCTGCTAATAAACATAAAATAATTTTACAACATCATTTTGATCATTTTTTAAAAGAACAAAATGTTTTAGTTGTCTTTATTCTAAAACAAAAAGTGAATAATTTCAAATAAGTTAATTGGATTCTTGGTTTGTCGTCTAAATATGGCCGATCGGCGATTTTTAGACGACACCTTTTTTGATAATTTTTAATTTTAATCTTTTATTTTTTATTTTTAATTTTTAATTTTTATCCCTAGCCCCTTTAGAGGCACCACTTCTTTGTTTCAGTGCTTCAATGTTCTAGTGCTCCCAGTGTTTAAGTGT
>CAZDKR010000094.1:0-2294 GCA_964506375.1 uncultured Gammaproteobacteria bacterium | reverse complement strand
GTAGCAAATTGACATAATGAGAATAATGGTGCTAGCACTAAAAATTAATACTAAAAATTAAAATTAGTTTGTTGTCTTGTTTGTTTATCTATTTTATATTTTGTGTATTTTGCTTGTTGTTTTTAAATAATAATGTTTAGTTGCGCATTTTAACTGCGCGGCGATCTGGTAAAATGAAGTAATTAGATAATAAACAAGGGGTGATTTATATAAAATTAGATAGCAACTCATCCTTCTTCATCTTTATAATATTTTTCTTTACTTGTTTATAAAATTCAGGATAATGTCGTCTAATAATTGTTTTTCCTCGCCATTTTTGACGAAAAGGCGGTTTTTGGTGATGGGCAATTTCATGAGCTAAGATATTTAAAATTGATTTAATTGATTTTGGCTTTCTAAATTTTGGGGTATAAATATCAATAGTAATAGTTTTGTTTTTTAAATTAGTGTGAGCCAAGGTGTATGATTTTTTTATATCCACCACTCCCCTACCATTTTCATCAACTTGACGGCGCATAAACTTAAACTTAAAATCTTTTAAATTAAAAATCTCGCTGACGCGAGCAAATATTTTTTGGATTTTTTGTTCGTGGGACATATTTTTAGTTTATCCTGAGGAGTGGAAGGATGAGGAGCCATCTCAAACATGCCAAACGATTTAAGCAAGATCCTTTGCTCCTATAATGGCTTAGGATAAACTATATGCTATGGCAAGTAATCTAATGGATTGACTGGAATTCCATTTTTCCTTATTTCAAAGTGTAAGTGCGGCCCAGTTGATAGACGGCCGGCGCCAGGTGTGCCAGGCATTCCTCCAGATAAACCAATGATTTCTCCCTGTGTGACAAATTGGTCCTGTTTAACAAGAATTTTTGAGACATGGCCATAGACAGTTGCAAAGCCGTTGCCGTGAATTATCATAATATATGAGTACCCATAACCCCCATCTCTTACTTTGCCAACATAACCTGCGGCAGCTGCCCTGATTGGCGACCCTTGTGCTGATTTAATATCAATTGCTGGGTGTTCAAAAATGTAGCGGAAAGGATAAGACGGGTCATGGAAATAAGCAGTAATCCCGCGATTTGGTACTGGCCAACTAAAATCAGGACCGCCCAAGGCGTTTAATTTTGATTTATTCCCCCTGGATAATTTTTGCCTTATTTTCTTTTCCAAAGCAATAATATCAGCATTAATGGCATTCTGCTCAGCTTTTAATTGGGCTACCAAGGATTTGAACCTTGATTCAGAGTTGCGGCTTTCAGTTAATAAGCTTTGCTTGGCATAAGAGCGGGCTGTTAAATTTATTTTTTTCTTATTAAGTTCGGCAAGTAGGTTTTCCAAAGAGTCTTTTTTGTTCCCTAATTCTTTCAAGTGGACAGCAAGGTCGGCTTTAAATTTTTTTAATCCTCCTAAACTTTCACGTGTATTGTTTTGTAAAATTTCTAAGGTGCGCAGGTGGTTGTAGTAGTCTGAAAATGAGTTGACAGTTAAAATAATTTCTATTGAATTTTTTTGATCTAACTTATTTAATTTTTTTAAGAAGTTTGTCAGCCGCGATTTTTGGATAAGAATGTTAGTTTCTGCTTCCTGAATTTTATTTTCCGTATCCTTTATTTCTAATTTAGTTTGGTCAATTTGGCTTTGTTTTAATTCTATTTCAGCTTCTAATTTTTTGATTTGATTATTTAAAATGGCAATCTGGTTGGCTAATGACAACGTTTGTCTTCTTTGATAGTCAATGTTTCTTTGATAATCCTTAATTTTTTCTTGCAGTTGATTAATTTTATCCTTCTTTTCTTTTAGTTGTTCATTGATTGATTTGATTTCCTGTATGTCTTCTCCCCCGCTTTGGCTTGACGAAGCGAGTTTGATTTGACTTACCTCTTGCGCTGCAACAATTTGTGGAAAAAATGAATCCAGCACCTTAAGAGAGTTTTTGTTCTGCAGAAAGGTGTTGGATAAAAAATTAACCAAAAGTATGGTTAATACTGCTTTAAATAAATAATTTAGATATTTGTTTTGGTATCTATTTTTCATAATTATATTATAGCATAGTATCAAATTAACAAAAAACAGTTAACAACCAACAAAATTTTGTTAATTGTTGGTTGTTTTTTGTTGGCTTTTTCCGCTAACTTTAGCTAAAATTTGCTCTAAAATTAAGAAATTTAGAAATTAGAAAATTATGAATTAGAAATTATATATTAGGATCATTCGCCTTGTTCAAGATAACATAGAAGCTGCCTTTTTCAGGCGCTTTAGTGTCTCGTCCTTTCCCAATACTTCTGCCA
>CAZDKR010000093.1:0-2443 GCA_964506375.1 uncultured Gammaproteobacteria bacterium | reverse complement strand
CTTTTATTTTTTATTTTTGATTTTTGGTTTTTGGTTTTTATCCCTAGCCCCTTTAGAGACGTCACTTCTTTGTTTCAGTACCCCAGTGCTTCAGTGCCCCAATGTTTAAGTGTTTAAATGTTTCCTTGTTTCAACGCTTTAGTGTTTCAGTGTTTAAGTGCTTCAGTGCTCTAGTGATTTTTGCTCAAAAATTTTGTCGTCTAAAAATCGCCGATCGGCGATTTTTAGACGACAAGTAAATTTACTATCAGTTAATTTACCAATTAATACTATACCCTTCAGAGCATAGTCTACCTTAGTTGTAAACTTTAGTTTACAAATTAATTTTTGCTTGTTTTAAAGATAGTTATATTGTATAATAAAACAATAAAAGGCGCTTATAGACGGAAAATAGTAATAAATTTGCATATCTTATATGTCTCAAAAAATTCTTATCATTCATGACCGATTTCAATTTCGTGGCGGGGCTGAGCGCCTGATTTTAATTTTGGCCAAAGCATTAAATGCGGATTTAATGACTGAATTTTGGACTGAGGAATCATTTGAAATACCAAATTATTTTAACCCTCCATTAAGCCTCACCTTGGCAAAGGCAGGACAAAAAAAACTCCGCCCCTTTTCAAGTTTAAAAGATAAAGACACAACACACCTTTTAAACAAGTTAGAAAAAGAGGTTAATAATAAACAAAGACTCTACATCCTCAGCAAAGGCGAAGCGCCTTGGATTGTTTGGCGTTATTTTCGGGCACATTTTAATTTTTTATTTAAAACCAGAAAAATCGTGCGTCAGTATGAAACAATTATTTTTTCCGGCAACAACTGTTTAACTGCCGCATTTAATTGCAAACGAACTACTAAAAAAATCCTTTACTGCCATTCGCCAGTCAGGCATGTTTTTGACTTATGGCAACATTGCCGCAGCGAACAAACCAAAAAATGGAAAAGGATAATTTATTATGACATTGGCGCTTGGCTAATTAGATTTATTTATTGGCTAGGGCTGAAAAAAATGAATGTGGTAATTGCTAATTCTGAAAATATTAAAAAGAGATTAGAGGATTTCTGCCATCAAAAAGTTGACCAGGTTATTTATCCGCCCATTGAAACAGACAAATTTAAATGGCTGGGCCAAGGTGATTATTATTTATCATTTGGCAGAGTAGAAAGACTAAAAAGAATTCCGGATATTATCAGAGCTTTTCAAAGAATGCCTGATAAAAAATTGGTCGTGGTTTCTGGTGGCCCTGATTTAGAAAAAGTTAGAAAGATGAGCAATGGTTATCGGAACATCAAAATAACTGGCTGGGTTGGCGATAAGGAATTAAAAGAATATATTGGCAAGTGCATTGCCTCAATTTATATCCCAATTAATGAAGATTTTGGTATGACGCCTTTGGAATCAATGTCAGCTGGCAAGCCGTGCATTGGCGTTTATGAAGGCGGATTAAAAGAAACAATTATTGATGGAGTGAATGGCAAATTTATTCCCCAAAATTATACTCTTGATGATCTAGTAGCGGCTGTAAAATGGATGGCGCCAGAACAGGCGCTGGCTATGCGGGAAAATTGTGAAAAGCAAGCTAAAAAATTCAGCCAGGAAAAATTTGTGGAGAGAATAAGGCAAATAATTAAATAATTTAAAATTAGTACAAATATACAAATAAAGACTATGGGCAATGCAAATGAAAAGATTTTTTATCCTGAATTAAGTTATAAAATATTGGTACTTTAAAAGAATATTAAATATTTATTAAATATACAAACCAGATACAAATATATAAGCAAAAATATATATTTGTAAATATTTGTAATTCGTATTACATATGCTCTTAGGCATTGACGCTTCCCGTTCCACAGGGACAATCCAAAAGACCGGGGTGGAGAAGGTGAGTGATGAGATTATAAAAGGGGTTATGAATTATGAATTAGGAATTAAGGATAAAATTGGATTTGTTTTGTATACCCCCAAAGAAATTGATTGGTTACCTAAAAGAAGCCAGAGAGTTTTAAATTGGCCATTTAAATATTTATGGACCCAACTTAGGTTGGCTTGGGAACTTTTATTTCACCCGCCTGATAAGTTGTTTGTCCCGGTTCACAAAATTCCTTTTGCATTATTCATAATTCCTAATTCATTATCCATTTATACAATTATCCACGACATTGCTTTTAAATATCATCCAGAAAGTTATAGTTTTTGGCAAAGATTATATTTAAACTTTGACTTAAAAAGATGTCTTAAAAAATGTAAAAAAATTTTTGTGCCCAGCCAGAAAGTGAAAGACGATTTATTAAAATATATAAAAACTGGTAGTAATAAAATTATAGTAATTCCCCATGGTTATTCAAGAAAATGCACAAAAAGTTTATCCGCCATAGCCTTGGCAAAGGCAGATAAACGCAAACAAATTCTATACATTGGCAGAATTGAGGAGAAGAAAAA
>CAZDKR010000092.1:0-2598 GCA_964506375.1 uncultured Gammaproteobacteria bacterium | reverse complement strand
TGTCTGTAAAACAAACTCAAGCATACTCCCCAGAGTGGCGAGCCCATAGCAAAGTTGGTTGTTCCGTCCAAGGGATCAATTGTCCAAAGATAATCAGATTCTTTTTGATAATATCCAGTTTCTTCTGACAAAACTCCATGACTGGGAAAATTTTTCTGAATAGCTGATAAAATGATTTTATTACTGGCTATATCCGCAGGAGTCACAATTTCATGCTTTGATTTTTTGTTAAAAGTCAATTTTTTGGTCTGATTAAAAAATTTAAGCAATTTCCTGCCTGCTTGCTGGCTAATTTTTAAAGCAAATTGTTTTTCTTTGACCCAATTCATATTTTTTCTAAAATTTTTAATTCCAATTTATTGTTATCCGTATCCCAAACAGCAAAAGTGGCTTTGCTAAACATACCAGCCAGAGTGCCGGGGTTAATTAATTGAGTGTGGTTAATTGTCTCAATCCAAGGCTGATGAGTATGGCCGTAAAAAACGATATCGTATTTATTGCTTTTAGCTAATTCTTTGGCTTTGTCTGGCTTATGGACAAGAGCCACCTTCCTGCCATCAACTTCAAATTCCCCTTTGTCTTCATAATGGATAAGATGAGAAAAATTTTTTGCTTTTTCCATTTCCACACTCCGGTCACAAACATTGCCATAAACCAAATGAATTCTACCTTTAAAACCTGGGGCTAACGTTTTAGTTAAGGTTGCCGGCGCACACAAATCTCCGCAAACAATCAATTCTTCTATTTTATTTTTACGGGCCCAATTTAAAAATTTCTCTAAATTAGCCAAATTGTCATGAATGTCAGAAATAATAGCTATTTTCATAAGTCTTCATTTAAAAACCAATTAATGCTGACGTAGTTTTTTTAATGTTTTGACATCATTAATTCTCTTCCCGTCAGCTGGGGTTTCTAAAACTAAATTCATTTTTTTTAACCTTGGCTCATGGATTAAGGCCCTAAACCCTTCCAGTCCAATCTTGCCATAACCAATATGCTCGTGGCGGTCAATGTGCGAGCCCAAATCTGTTTTTGAGTCATTGGCATGAATCAATTTTAATTTTTTCAAGCCAATAATTTTATCAAATTGATCAAAAGTTTTTTTAACTGCTTGCTGAGTTCTAATATCATAGCCAGATTCAAAGGCGTGGGCCGTATCATAACAAACACCGATTTCTATTTTGTTTTTTGTCAATTGTCTTTTGATTTTTGAAAGGATTTCGGCAATCTCTTCAAAGGTATCACCAATGATTTTTCCGGCTCCTGCTGACATTTCTATTAAAAATTGGGTGCTGCCATGGTAACCATCCAAAACTTTGACAACCCCCTCAGCCACTTTTTTAATCGCCTGTTTTTCTCCCAAATCTTTGGCACTGCCCAAGTGAGTCATCACATATTTAACACCAAGTTGGGTTCCCCGTTCCAGTTCTTCTCGCAAGACCGAAATTGAGCCATAATAGACGCGATTGTTTGACGAAGCCAAATTAATAAAATAAGGGGCATGAATGTATGATTCTTTAAGGTGATATTTCTGGCAGTCATTTTTAAACTTCTTAATTGCCGCCAAACTTAATTCTGGCGCTTTGCCTCCTTGAGGTGAACGGGAAAAAAACTGAAAAACCTCACAACCTGCCTGGTGTGCATTCTTGGGAGCATTCTCAACTCCGCCAGCTGAGGAAACATGAGCGCCAATTAACATATACAATTAACAAGAAACAATTAACAATTAACAAAAAAACTGTTTGCTGTGATTTTATTTTATCAAAAATTTTAATCTTTAGCAAAAAGTGGGAGCTTCTTGTAAAATAATAAAAAATGTTTTAAAATAAAAGAGAAGTTAAGAATTAAATTAACCTCTTATGAAAACTAAACTGCCTAAAAACTTTAAATCAAAAAACAAAAGACTGCCAAGATTCCTTAAAGCATATTTTTGGTCAGTTAAATTTGACGAGCTTGATCTGGACAAAGACAAAGACTATATTATTCATCAAATTTTAGCCTATGGTGATTTAAAAGCAATTAAGTGGCTTTTTAAAGTTTATAATAAAAAAGAAATTAAAAATTCTTTTCTTAAAAAGCCGAGCAAAATTTACCGACCTCAAACATTTAATTTTGTTAAAAATATTCTTCTTGGTTTAGAAAAGAAGGATCTTGTCTTTAATAAATATGTCATCAATACACCTCGAGATATTAGACAATAAAAGAAAAGAAGCTTTTTACAAATTAAAAGTTTTTAAAAGCAAAGGTTATCTGGCCGGCGGGACAGCCCTGTCATTACAAATTAAACATCGCTTGTCATTTGATTTTGATCTTTTTTTAAATAAAGAAATCCAAAGAAAAGAATACCTACTTTTAAGAAAATATTTTTTAATAAACAAAATTCTTCTTAATACTTCTTCTCCACAAACTTCTTCTATTTTCTGGCCATAACGTCTGCCATCAAACTTACGTGTGCCTGAGAAAAATTCATTATAAACAATAGGATAATATGTCTGGACAGCTAAATCTATATATTTAATTTTAACATTCTTCAAATCCCAATTATTTTTTTTACATATTGATTTTGTTTTTTCTTCAATTAATCTTGAAATTTGAGAT
>CAZDKR010000091.1:0-2603 GCA_964506375.1 uncultured Gammaproteobacteria bacterium | reverse complement strand
TATGAAAATCCTTTTTACAGGTGGTGGCACTATGGGCTCGGTTAGTCCCTTGATTGCTATTCACCAGCAATTAACAAAAAACAACCAACAAAAAATAAAAGATTATCAAGTTTTGTGGTTGGGAACAATGACAGGTCCAGAACGTAAGATTGTTGAGAAAGAAGGGATTGAATTTAAAGCAATTGCGGCTGGTAAACTGCGGCGCTATTTTGATTTAAGAAATATTATTGATTTGGCTAAAATAAAAATTGGTTTTTGGCAAGCATTTTTTATTATTTTAAAATTCAAACCAGATATAATTTTATCAGCCGGCAGTTTTGTTTCAGTGCCAGTGGTTTGGGCCGGCTGGGTTTTAAGAATTCCAAGTATTATTCATCAGCAAGATGTTAGGCCAGGGTTGGCTAATAGATTAATGGCGCCCTTTGCCGCGCGAATTACTGTAGCGTTAGATGTGTCGTTAGAAGATTATTCAAAAAACAAGACAGTGTTGGCAGGAAATCCAGTTCGCCAGTCACTGGTAACCAGCGATCAGTCATTAGTGATGGGGAGTGAAAAATTTGAATTTAAAAATAATTTACCTATTTTACTGGTTATGGGTGGCGGCACAGGGGCGTTAAAAATTAATGAGTTGATTTGGGAATCATTAGATGAGTTAACAAAATTTTGCAATGTCCTTCATTTGACTGGAAAAAATAAGAATAAAAATTACCCATTACTCATTACTCATTACTCATCACAATATAAACCTTTTGAATTTCTCACTGATAAAATGGCGGATGCTTATCAAGCAGCCGACTTGGTTGTCTCACGGGCTGGCATGTCGGCCTTGACAGAATTAGCTTATTTAAAAAAACCAGCAATTGTAATTCCTATTCCCAATTCTCACCAGGAAGACAATGCCAAGTACTTTGCCCAAAAAGACGCTTGCCTTTATTTAGATCAAAGAAAAACAAGTTCTGACCAATTAGTTAAGATAGTTAGAGAATTATTAAGAGATGGAAATAGAAGAAGAGAGTTGGGGGAGAATATGCATAAAATATTTATTGATTATAGTGGCAAACATATTATTAAAGAGGTTCTGCGTTATTCCGCGTAGAATTCCGCGTTTTTCCGCGATTAAGATGT
The DNA here is from genome assembly GCA_964506375.1 of uncultured Gammaproteobacteria bacterium. GTDB lineage: Bacteria > Patescibacteriota > Patescibacteriia > UBA2196 > UBA2196 > CAZDKR01. Next base: position 1,478 of record CAZDKR010000091.1, on the reverse strand, counting down.
TTTTAAGCAGAATCCGCGCGGAACATTAAGAAAACTACGCGGAAGCGAAACTTATGGCAAAACTTATTATCCAAGGCAGAAAACAACTTGCAGGCGAAGTTAATGTTTATGGGGCTAAAAATGAAGTTACTAAATTAGTGGCGGCTGCCGTTTTGACTGATCAAGATGTGGTAATTAATAATGCGCCGCGGATTTTAGATCTTGAAAAGATGATGGCTATTGTTAGAAGTATGGGAGGGCAAGCTGAGTGGAGTGGTGAACATCAAATAAGAGTCAATTGCAAAAACTTAGATCCAGAAAAAATTGATCATGAATTAGTGAAAAAACTGCGCGCTTCAGTGGTTTTTATTGGACCGCTTTTAGCACGCTTTAAAAAGATAGATTTTTCCATTCCCGGCGGCTGTATTATTGGCAATCGGCCCTTAGATACTCACCTTTCGGCTTTTAGAAAAATAGGCGCGGACATTAAAGAAGATCGGGTAAATAACCTTTATCAATTCTCAGCCCCTAAATTAAAAGGAACAGTCGTTGTTTTAAATGAGTTTTCTGTGACAGCCACAGAAAATATTATGATGGCCGCAAGCTTAGCCAGTGGCAAGACCGTAGTTAAAATTGCGGCTACTGAGCCGCATGTTGAGGATCTGGCTAATTGTTTAAATAAGATGGGCGCGAAAATTAAAGGCGCTGGAACTCATACCTTAGAAATTGAGGGAGTAGAAAAACTTAGTGGGGTTGAACATACAGTTATCCCAGATCCTATTGACATTGGCACATTTGCCATTTTAGCAGTTGCCACAAAAAGCGATGTTAAAATTAATAATGTAATAGCCGGCCATCTGGATTTGTTTTTAGAGAAATTAAAAGAATTTGGGGCAAATTTTAAAGTGGGTAGCAATTATTTGCACCTTTATCCAAGCGGCGTTTTAAAAGCAGTTAAGAAAATTGAAACCAACATTTATCCAGGTATCCCAACTGATTTGCAGCAGCCTTTAGCAGTTTTAGCTACTCAAAGCGCGGGCACAACCATGATTTTTGAGAAAATGTTTGAAAGCCGCTTTAATTATGTTTTTGAATTGAATAAAATGGGAGCCAATATTATTATTGCTGATCCGCATCGAATTATTATTAATGGACCAACTCCTCTTTATGGCCGGGAAGTTAAAAGTTTTGATCTGCGCGCCGGCGCCACTTTGGTTGTTGCCGGACTTTTGGCTGATGGGGAAACAATTATCCATCAAGCAGAGATGATTGACAGAGGGTATGAAGATATTGTAGGCCGGTTAAAGAAATTAGGCGCAGAAATTCAGAGGGTAGACGAGTAGGGGCAGGTAACAGGCATAAATAATTTCTGATTGTATTAATTTTTGTCGTCTAATTTGGTCCGATCCGCTGATTTTTAGACGACACCTTTTTAAATAATTTTTAATTTTGTAATTTTTAATTTTTAAATAATTTTTAATTTTTAAATTTTTAATTAT
>CAZDKR010000090.1:0-2663 GCA_964506375.1 uncultured Gammaproteobacteria bacterium | reverse complement strand
CTTTGGTGGACCTGAGCGGATTCGAACCGCTGACCTTCTGCTTGCAAAGCAGACGTTCTAACCAACTGAACTACAGGCCCAAAAATTTTTACTCCTTTAAAACATCTCCTGCATATTTAGTTTTTGTCCGACAGGACTCTTTCCGCCCGATCGCTGGGCCAAGATAAAATCCATTTAGGATTTTAATTAGAAAACATTCCCTACTGGTCTAAAAATTGCCAGTAGAATATCTTGCAACCAGCCAGTCATTACCATTACAGCTCCAATTATAATTATGATGCCAGTTAATTTGTACATCATCCTTGATCCGCCCCAAATACCAAACTTTGTTTCTGCCCACTCAGAATAGCCAAAAAACCTCAACATCCATTCAGACTTAATGGTAATAAACATACCAATAACAATTGCAATGACTGAGATGAAATACTTCATAGTTACATTTTCTGCCCGCTTTTAGGCAAGGGTTTGACGGCTCTGGCCGCCATTATTTAAATTTCCAACAAACTAAAATACAATTCTGCCTAAAACCATAAAGAAAAATTTAAAAACCCGTTTAAGCTTCTGCTATCATTTTATCAAATTTAGTCCATAAATCAAGAAAATCAAACAAATGAAAAAACAGGGAGCAAAATCCCCGTCTATCTTTAAATCCTGCCATTTGCCTCTTTGCCCATTTTGCTTTGCAGGACGCAAGACAAAACCTGTTCGCCTTAAAATTTTTAACAACCTCTAACTGCCAGTCATTTGACTTGTTTCTTTTGTGTGTGAATTTTAATAGCTTTTCCTTCTATCAAAGCTTTTATTACTTTCTTTCTGGCAGAAATTAAAATTCGACTTAAAGTACTTTGAGAAATTTTCATTTTTTTAGCAGCTGTTTTTTGCTCCAAATCATTTAAATCACAGAGCCTTAAAGCCTCCAATTCATCCAAGCTCAAGTCTACCTCTTCTAACTCAGAAAGGGGAATTGCTCTTGGTTTAAAATATACCACATTTGGATCAAAGGAAATTCTTCGTGGTTTTTTGGGTCTTGCCATATTTTTCTATAAAATTACAAATCTCTATGAATCACAAATAACAGACGAATAGAGATTGTTATAAATTTGCTTAATTTCTTCTCTGGCTTTTAAATTGGTTTCTAAAATTGGTTTTAGGCTGCTAATTGCCTTGAATATCTCTTTATCATAAGATATTTTTCCCAAAAATTTAACGCCAGCCCATTTTTTTATTTTATCACTTAATTGAGGGTTAATGTCCTGCTTGTTTATTACTAAACCCCAAGGAACACTAAAATAATTAACCACTTTTAAAACCCTTTTTAAATCTGAAAACCCAGAAGGTGTTGGCTCTGCAACCAAAATAGCGAAATTTGAGTCCCGCAACGAAGCGATTACCGGACAGCCAGTACCTGGCGCAGAATCAATTAACATTATTTCATAATTAAATTTTTCTGCTCTTTCTCTAATTTCAGTAACAATCTTGCCAGAACCTGTCTCGCCTGGATAAAGCTGGCCAGAAATTAAATGGAAACCGTATTTCGTTTTTTTGACTTGAATTTTGCCATTTTGAACCGGCTTCATTTTAATTGCTTTTTGAGGGCATATAACTTCGCAGACTCCACACCCTTCGCATAAAAATTGATTTAGTTCTGGTTTCCTGTTTGCCCTGCTAGAAATTTTCTTTCTAACAGGACTGGTTATTTTTATCGCTCCAAAGTGACACTTTTCAGCGCACAAACCGCAACCATTGCACTTTTTAAAATTAATTTCTGGCTTGACTGAAGTTGCAACTGGTATAACTTTGTCCCACTTTTTGATTCCCCCTAGCCATATCGCCAAATCAGGGGCATCAACATCACAATCCGCTGCCACAACTTTTTTGTTTTGAGAAAAAAGCATTGCCAAACTTGATGTCAGCATTGATTTTCCCACTCCACCTTTTCCTGAAATAATAACTAATTTCATATTTTCTAAATTTTATTTTAATTATCTTTTTACACTGCTTTAAAATTAGTTTTGATTCCTCTTTAAATAATTATTAGCGCCTGTCCCCAAAATAATACTAAAGTGTTGTTTTCTGAACTCCCAGTTTCTCAAGAAACCCTGGCGGCGCTTTTTAATGCATAATTTAAAACCATAATCAAATAAATGCTACGTCAAAAAATCTCATTTTAAATTTTGCCAATTTTAAAAAAATTTCGCAAGTTTATTGCAACAATTTCACCCTGCTTGCCTGTTTTTACTTTAGTCTTATTTGTTTTATTTTGCTTCAGAATCACAACAGACATTTGCTCCTTTAAGTTCCCCATTTAAGTAGTCCTTCAAAACATCTTTTATTTTTCCTGAAGCGGCAGTTATTGGTTCAATTTTTAAGCTATTAAACCACTCAACAGCTCTTGGCCCCATTCCCCCGGCAATAATAACATCTGCTTTTTCACGGGCAATAAACTGAGGAACTACTCCTGGTTCATGGCGGTTTAAAAAGGGGTTTGTCTTTGTTTCTACCTTCTTTATTTCTTTGTCCTCAACATCTACAAAAACATAATAAGGACATCGCCCAAAATGATACCCCATCGCGCTTTCCAATCCTTTATTTTCTTCAGAAGCAAAGGCTATTCTCATAATTTTAATGCCTCTTCTTTTGCCACAACTTACATTCTGTTGAAG
>CAZDKR010000089.1:0-2665 GCA_964506375.1 uncultured Gammaproteobacteria bacterium | reverse complement strand
GTAGCAAATTGACATAATGAGAATAATGGTGCTAGCACTAAAAATTAATACTAAATTCATAATACTTCTGAAATAAATCTCCCGCCCACAGCAAGCTGCAAAATGTTCAAAAACCAATAAAACAAACACAAAAAGCCCCTTGATAATCATTAAAGGGCTTTTTGTGTAAAGTCTGTCACTTCCATATTCTGCTTCTAATTTAATAAATCAAGAATTGTTTCTCTGGTCTTGGTTAAAATCCTGTTGTCCTCCAAGTCCGCTGCTATGTTGTTTGCGTTCTTCCCTAGGGCGCGCTTCATTAACTATAATTGCCCTTCCGCCCAGTTGATATTCATTGAACATTTTAATAGCTTTTTGAGCTTCTTCTTCAGAAGACATTTCAACAAAAGCAAAACCTTTGCTTCGCCCAGAAAATTTATTAATAATAATATTTACTGATTCTACCTGCCCTGCTTGACTAAATAGTTCCCTAAGCTGATCCTCAGTTGTTTCATATGGAAGGTTCCCAACATAAAGTTTTTTCGTCATGACATTGCTCGATAATAGATGCGTCGGTAGTAATCTACATCAAAACGCACTTACTTCATCTCACTTAATGAGATTTGTCTTTAATTTTCCTTGTCTCGACCGCGCACCTTTATCCTGCGTCTCCAAAAGCAAAATTCCACTTCCAGCAAAACGATAGGTGCCTGTTTATCCTTTTTGCAGATTTTGGCTTTAATTAGAGAAAAAAGCAGAATTTATTTATGGTGCAAACAAGAATAAATAAATTATAGCAAATACTCTATTGTTCTGCAAATTGCCAATTTACATTGCCCCGGGTTTTTAAATGTGTTATAATAAAAACGAATATTCAAAATAAACATATTTCATAAAACAAAGATCCAGAACAATAAATTTAAAATAACACTATGTCTAATGAAAAACCTAACTCAGTAGGCCAAAACAAGCAAAATTTAACCCAAGAGGAACTTTTGTGGAAAATTTATAAATCCACTGAAAAAACGCGAAGATACATTTTATGGCTGAAAATCCTGTCAGTAATAAAGGTGATAATTATTGTAGTGCCAATTGTTTTGGCAATTATTTATTTGCCGCCCCTGCTTGAAAACGCCCTGAAGCCATACAAAGAACTGCTGGGAGCAGATAGCCAAGGCCAGAATGTTTTGAAGCAATTTAAAAAAGGAGCAAGCTTGGAAGAACTAATGAAAATATATAAATAAACTTTAATCATCAAATCACAAATAGCAAATAAATTAGCGGGCTTTGGTAGACCCACGCAAAACCCGCAAAGTATTTTAAAGCGCTGAATAAGTCTTGCCTTTGGTTGCTTTGCGCTCCAGGCAAGTTGTCATTTGGTATTTGTGATTTGTAACTTAAAAAAATGAACAAAAAAGATACAATAAAACTTATTGCCATCAGTCTAATTGTAAGTATTATTTTTGGAGCCGTTGCCGGAGCTGCCAGTTTTTGGCTGATTAGCCAAAATCAAAATTACTTTAAAGCCTGGTTTGGAAAAGAAATTTTAGGCCAGAAAAAAACTGAATTTAAAAAAGTAGTTCAAGTTGAAGAAGAATCACAAACAATTAAAGTGGTTAAAAAAGTTCAACCAGCAGTAGTAAGCATTATTGTCACCAAAGACTTGTCAAAAATATATTCTAATACCTGGCCATTTGATAATTTCTTTTTTGACTTCCCGGGCTTTGAATTCCATTTTCCGCAACCAGAAAGACCTCAAGGCAAAAAAGAGATAGGCGGGGGGACTGGTTTTATCATTTCCTCAGACGGAATGATTTTGACTAATCGCCATGTAGTGGACGACGAAGAAGCTGAATATACCGTTTTAATGAATGATGGGACAAAATACAATGCCAAGGTCTTAGCCCGAGACCAAATTCTTGATTTGGCAGTCATCAAAATTGAGGCCAAAAATTTACCAACTCTGGAATTGGGAGATTCTGATAAAATAGAAATTGGCCAAACTGTTATTGCCATTGGCAACGCTTTAGGCGAATTTAGAAACACAGTCACTAAAGGAGTAATTTCAGGTATTGGGCGGACAATTACTGCTGGCGATTCGCGAGGACGCTCAGAAATGATTGAATCTGCTATCCAAACCGATGCGGCTATCAATCCGGGTAATTCAGGAGGCCCTTTAGTTAATTTAGCCGGACAAGTAATAGGAATTAATACTGCCATTTCCTCCCAAGGACAGTTATTGGGTTTTGCTATTCCTATTAATGAGGCCAAGAGGGTAATCAATTCAGTTGAAAAGTACGGCAAAATCGTCAGACCTTTCTTAGGGGTCAGGTATATTTTAAACAATCCTGAATTTGCCAAAAAAAATCAGTTAAAAGTGGATTATGGGGCCATTATTGTCCGCGGCGAAACAGTTAAAGATTTTGCTGTTATTCCCGGCTCGCCAGCTGACAAGGCAGGTTTGCAAGAAAACGATATTATTTTAGAAGTTAACGGCACTAAAATAGAACGGGGCAACTCATTGGCTAAATTATTATCTAAATATGCGCCAGGTGATGAAGTGACATTAAAAGTACTCTCAAAGGGGAAAGAAAAGGAAGTAAAAGTCAAATTGGAAGAATTTAAAAACGAAGAATAGATTCTTAAGTTATACCAAAATTTACCCTGCGCTACTGATTTGGCACAT
>CAZDKR010000088.1:0-2738 GCA_964506375.1 uncultured Gammaproteobacteria bacterium | reverse complement strand
GGCTGGTTTTGATTACTCAGGTTTTTCTGTTAAGAAGGGGTTTTGTAATTCAAGGAAATTCAGAACGCAAAATTTGAAAAACATTAAATGCAAAATTCAAACTTTTTAAAAGATACTTTTGAATTTTGGATTTATCATTTTAATTTTTTTAGTCTAAAGACTCTGCCTGACCTCAGGTTCTATCAGAGATTTTAGATTTTGCACTTCTAATTTATTTTAATGCCACTCCTCCATCCACTTCCAAATATTCCACTTTTTCTACTGAAACTAAGCCCAATTCAACGGCTTTGCCTTTAATATAACCCAGATCTTCAAATTTACTAACCTGATCAGTCATTCTTTCGTTCGCTAATTTTAATTGATTTAATTTTTTTTCCTGGTCAGAGATTTTAAAACCATCGGCAACTGATGAAGTTATCTGGAAAATATAAAAACCTACAGTAAAAAATATTAAACACAGCAAAAATATTGACATACCAAAATAATAACTGCCAGGCTTTTTTACCTTCTTAATTTTTAATTCTGCGGATTGACCGCGCAAACCATGTTTTTTAATATTAGTTTTACATAGGCAAAAAAATTTTGACATTGAATTCTCCGCTTTTGCGCTTTCCTATACTACTGCCACGGTTTTATCTCAGCGGCATTCCGTGTAGTACTCCAAATTTGCCTGTTAGTCGCGGTTTTAACGCGGAACTAACGCGGATTACTACGCGGAATAACGCAGAAATATTTACAACTTGGAAAAAATTACAATTTTTGAACTACCCTCATCTTCGCGCTCCGGCTTCGCGGGTTACTTTTCACTTCTTCACTGCTTGGACTAATCGGTTTTTTTGTTAATAATTTAATTTTTGGATTTTCAGCTCTGGACAACTCACGAAAATAAACTTTCACAATCTTGTCTTCCAAAGCGTGAAATGAAATAACAACTAACCTGCCGCCTTTAGCCAAAATATCAACTGCTTGGGGTAAAACTTGCTTTAAATTTTCCAATTCATTATTTACCGCAATCCTTAATGCTTGAAAAACCTGGGTGGCTGGATGAATCCTCTTTTTTATTCCACTCATTCCACCCCGGGCGCCCAGAGCGAACTTGCTTCGGTGCCATTTGTCTTTTTGACGAAATCCTAATTTTAAGTACCTGGGGCCGGGGCAACATGCCTCCAAAACCGCATCCACTAAGTCCTTTGTGGTTTTAAACTTTTTTACTTTTCTAATTCTAAAAATGATTTTAGATAAACGACGAGCATGGGGATAATCCCCATAATTCTTAAAAATATCATATAAATCTTCTAAAGAATAAGAATTAATAATATGAGCTGCTGTCAAATCTTGGCTTGTATCAAACCGCATATCCAAAGGTTCATTTTTCTGAAAACTAAATCCCCTACCCGACTTTTCTAATTGGTCTGATGACAAACCGAGATCAAGCAAAATGCCGTGCACTGGATATTTAAAATTTTCTTCCACTATCTTTTTCAAATTTTTAAAATTATCATTTATAAATAAAAAATTCTTGCTTTTTCTGATTTCTGATTTCTGATTTCTAGTTTCTTTATCAGCGTCTATTGCCAGTAGCTTTCCATTATGCCCTATTCTTTTCAAAATCTCTAGACTGTGTCCGCCGCCGCCAAAAGTACAATCAATAAAGTTCTGGCCTGGTTGTGGGTTTAAATATTCAATAACCTCTTTCAACAATACGGGGGTATGAACTGTTGACATAAAAACTTTTAATTTTAACTTAAATTTATTTTAAAAATTATAAAATTAAAAATTCTACACGCCCAATTCCCCCATTGTCTCTGCCAGTTTTCCAGCTTGTTTTTCAACTTGCTTTTTATAAACATTCCATTTGGCTTCATCCCAAATTTCCAAACGATTATAAAGTCCAGCTACTACTACCTTCTTTCTTAAGCCAGCATAGGTTTTTAAATAATCTGGCAATAAAATTCTGCCCAAAGAATCTAATTTAACATCCATTGCCCCAGCCAGCATAATTCTGGAAAAACCCCGAGCGTCTGATTTGCCAATTGGCAAACTGGCAATCTTATCTACTAATTTTTGCCAGTCACTTTTAGTAAAAACAAAAAGACAATTATCCAAGCCTCTGGTTACCACTGCCCCTTGTTTTAAAGCAGCCCGAAATTTAGCTGGCAGCGCCAATCTGTTCTTGCTATCAATTGAATGGGAATACTCACCTATAAACATGGCATTAGTTTATCCCAATGAACCTCAAGAAACCGGGACAATAATGAATTCTCTAAAATAGGTAATTACTTTATTGTTGTTTTTAAAGTAATGAAACAGTTTTGTTGATTTATCCCCCAGACTAATGAAAAACATAGACTTATCCACCAGTTATCCACTTTTTTCCACTTTTTTCCACTTCAATTTTATTATACACCACAATTAAATAAAAAACAACCACCTAAGTTATCCACAACTTCAAAATCCAAAACTTAAAATTTAGCCTAACTGTTTAACAAGCCGCTTGTTCCGCCTATTTATTAAAACAAAAACCCGTCAATAAAGATAAAAAGCGGGCCAAGCAACGCGCAAGTTTTCATGGTATAAAATGTGGTTGCTAAAAAAGCAATTTATTAAAACCAGTGCAAAAGAGGTAAGAAGGATATAAATTAAATTATAATTATAAAATTTAGAGTATAATAGAGTATTAACTTTTGTCGTCTAAAAATCGCCGATCGGACCAAATTAGACGACAAAATTTTTTGAGC
>CAZDKR010000087.1:0-2769 GCA_964506375.1 uncultured Gammaproteobacteria bacterium | reverse complement strand
AAGTGTAAAAAAAATTAACTACTTGCCCTAAAGCGCTTCTTAAATGTTTAGCTGGCTTGCTCTCAACCTTTCCAGGAGCCCCTTTAAAGCCTTGAATCAACAGGTCCCTTAAGTCCCAGCCACAACAATAAGCGGCTAAAAGTTGTAAATCGTGTATGTGTAAATCCCCATTAAAATGAGCTTCTTTCACTTCTGGAGGATAAATTTTATTTAACCAATAATGCGCAGAAACAGTGGAGGCCACATAGTTATTCAATCCTTGCAATGAATAACTCATGTTGGCATTTTCTTTCACCCGCCAATCAAACTGATTTAAATAACCTTCCATTAATTCGTCAGAGTCAATAAATTTTTTCAAATCCCTGATTTTGGCATGCTGGTCTCGGTATAAAATATATGCCTTGGCTACTTTTGCGTGTCCTCTTTCAATTAAAACTTTTTCTACAATATCTTGGATTTCTTCCACTGTAGGAATCGTGTGACCGTCATATTTTTTATCCAAAATTTTTTGAACCTCTTTAGCTAATTTCTCTGCCCTCTTTCTGTCTTCTCCGCCAACTGCCCTGGCTGCCTTAAAAATGGCATTAGTAATTTTGTCAATATTAAAAGGGACGATTCTGCCATCCCGTTTTTTGATTTGCTTTACCTTTTCCATAATAAAATTCGTTTGTGTAGATTTGTGTTCTATTCAGTTTGTTTTTATGGAGGCGCTTTTGCGCCCTAATTGACGTAAAAAAGAACACAAAGCAACACTAAAAATAATTTTTATCCACACGATATTTTTATTATACCATACAAAAAATTAATAACAAAAAACCGCCCCAAAGGCGGATTTTTTATTTAATTATTTTGGTATACAGAATTAAGTTGGTTTTAATTCTAAAACTTTTATTCGCTTTTCATGATCATCAAGCACCTTTTCATGCTGTTCAATTTTTTCATCATGCCTTATATATGTGGCATTATGAGCCGCTAATTCTGCTCTCATCTCTTCTAATATTTTAATCTGCTTGTCAGCGCTATCTAAAACTTGATTAAATTGTTTATCATGTTTTTCGTCCACTTTATCTATCTTTTTATCTAACTCAAAGAAGCTATTAATTAATCTTTCAACTTTAGCATCTAATTCACTGACTTTGGAACTCAAGCCATTAAATTTTGAATCTAAACTTTTTACATCATCTTTAGTGGCTAAATTGTTTAAATTTATTTCACTCATAAAATTTTATTAAAAAGCTTATTTTGAATTATGTGACATTATCCGCACAAATCCGCATTGCAATCCGCAAAATTCCGTTTAGACAATTTACATCATTTTCTTCCTAATAAAAGCAGGGATTTCTAATTCTTCCTCCTCTTTAGTCTTTTCCGGTAGTTCAACTTTTTCTGATGCTTTTTTATCTTTTGCTACTCTTTGTTTAACAATTGGCTCTCTTTTTAAAACAGGGGCTGGTTCTTGAGCAGGCGCTGGCGAAGCAAATTCTAATTTAGGTTCTTTTTTTTCTCCAGGTGCTTGAGTGCCAAAACCAGTGGCAATTACTGTTACCTTAACTTTGTCTTTTAAGGCTTCGTCTATTACAGCGCCAAATATAACTTTAGCATTAGGATCAGAAGCGTTAGTAATAACCTTAGCCGCTTCATTAATCTCATTCATGCCAAGGCCTGGCCCGCCGGTTACTGTAAACAAGATACCTCTCGCCCCTTCTATGGAAAGTTCCAAAAGCGGCGAATCAACAGCAGCTTTGGCAGCTTCAATTGCTCGGTTTTCGCCAGTAGCTTCTCCAATCCCCATTAAAGCTGACCCAGCATCATACATAATCGACTTAACATCAGCAAAGTCAACATTAACCAGTCCTGGCACAGTAATAATTTCAGAAATTCCTTTTACTCCGTTTTTTAAAACCTCATCAACAATTGCAAAAGCTTCTAAAAGAGAGGTTTTCTTATCAATAATTTGCAAAATTCTATCATTGGGAATAGTAATAATTGCGTCAACATTATCAGCCAATTTATCAAGCCCTTGATCAGCAATGGCTTTTCTTTGCGCCCCTTCAAAAACAAAAGGTTTAGTCACCACAGCCACTGTTAAGGCGCCAATGTTTTTAGCAATCTCTGCAATTAATGGCGAAGCTCCTGTGCCAGTGCCGCCGCCTAATCCACAAGTAATAAAAACCATATCCGCGCCTTTAAGGGTATCTCTAATTTGATCAACCGCTTCTTCAGCAGATTTCAAGCCCAACTCAGGATCCATTCCAGCGCCCAAACCCCGGGTAATGTTTTTACCAATATGAAGTTTGTGCGGAGCTGCATTATGGTGCAATGCCTGGGCATCAGTATTAATAGCAATGAAATCTACGCCCCTAATTTTATCAACCATCATCCTGTTAATGGCCGCTCCACCAGAACCACCCACGCCAACCACTTTAATTTTGGCAAAAGTCTCAATGTCAGGATGAACTTCTTTTGAATTTTTATTAATTTTAGCCATAGGATAATTTGTACCATCCTAACCCCGTAGCCGTGGGGATAAGGATGAACTTTCTTCTTTATTGAACAAATTTAGTGTTCAATAGAGAAACATTTTATACACAGCTGTTTTTTGTTGTTTTTAGTATAACACACTGGAAAAATAATGCAAATAACCTGGGTCCTGACGAATGACAATCCCGGGTGGAACAAATTGCCTTGGAAAACAAAAAATGTTTTTGTGTTTCTCTGTTTTTACGTCTTCCACGACTAAGGAATTAATGACTTAAGCCATCCTTTTAT
>CAZDKR010000086.1:0-2825 GCA_964506375.1 uncultured Gammaproteobacteria bacterium | reverse complement strand
TAAACTAGAAAAATTCACTTCCCGTTGTTCAAAGGTGCTTGAAGTTTCAAAAGCGCATGCTGGGCAATTGGGCAAAAAAGAAGCAGAGCCAAAAGATTTATTCTGGGCACTGACTCAAGTTAAGGGTTCCTTGGCTTTAGAGATTTTGAATAAATCAGGATTTAAGGGGTTGGATTTTTCAGCATCCCAATCCTTAGCCAAGACAGCTAAAAATTGCCAGAATAACAAAATAGACAAGAATTATAAAGATACTGTTTCCTTTTCGCCAAAGGCAAAAAGAGTAATTGAAAAATCAGTGGCAATAGCAGCTGATATGAATCATTTTTATGTTGGCACCGAGCACCTGCTTTTTGCTTTGTTAAACGTTAATGACAGAGAGATTGATAAAATATTATTATCAAACAAAATTGATAAAAAGAAAATATTAGAACAGTTAAAAGTTGTTTTTCAGGCCACTTTGAATTTTAGTGAAATGATTAACGTGATTCACAAAGCAAGCGAATTATCAGCTATTTCAGAAATGGAGGGAGATGATTTGTTGGGTGAGTTAATTGAAGAAAGGGAGCTGTCGCCAAAGCACCCTGCTTTTAGAGGCAGGAGGATTGTTAAGCCAGGGGAAGTAAAAGACAAGAGGGTTCATCAACCTTTTGGGCAAAAGAAACAAAAAACGCCTTTGTTAGATTATTTTGGTCGCAATTTAACTGATGAAAAGAATCAGAAAATGATTGACCCAGTAATTGGTCGAGAAAAAGAAATTAGCCGAATTATTCAGATTTTATTACGGCGTAATAAAAATAATCCAGTGCTTTTGGGTGAACCCGGCGTGGGTAAAACCGCTATTGTAGAGGGGTTGGCTAAGAAAATAATAGACGCTGAGGTGCCTGATGTTTTGCTTAATAAAAAGATTTATGCCCTGGACATAAATTTATTAGTTGCTGGCGCTGTGATGCGCGGCGAATTTGAAGCTCGCTTAAAGCAGATAATTGATGAAGTAAAAGGCAACCCTGATATTATCATTTTTATTGACGAATTACATAATATTATTGGCGCTGGCTCAGTGACTGGGACTATGGATGCGGCTAATATCCTCAAACCGGCTTTAGCTCGGGGCGAATTGAGATGCATTGGCGCTACTACCTATGAAGAATACAAGAAACACATAGAAGAGGATGCTGCTTTGGAGCGCCGTTTTCAACCAGTCCAGATACCCGAGCCCTCAGTCCAAGAAACAATTAGCATTTTAAATGGCATTAAACATAATTATGAGAAGCACCATCGAGTTAAAATCACCAACCAAGCCATAGAAGCCGCGGCTAACCTATCTGATCGCTATTTGCCGGAAAAGTTTCTACCAGACAAGGCTATTGATTTAATTGATGAAGCTGCGGCGAGGATTAAAATTAATTCCAAAGTGGTTGATGAAGACTTGAGAAGATTAAAATTATTAGAGTCAAAGATTAAGGCAATTAATTTAGAAAAGCAAAAACAAGTGAGTCAGGAAAATTATCCCCAAGCATTAAAATTAAAAGAAGAAGAAGCTAAGCTTTATGATTTAATATATGAGCTGGAAGACAAAATGTTTTCAAAAGAAGATAGATGGCTGGGCAAAGTAACTGCCAAGGATGTGGCAGAGCTTGTGAGCGAAATGACGAAGGTGCCGTTGGGCAATTTGATTACCTTAGAAAAGAATAAAATTTTGAATTTAGAAAAAGCTTTAGCCAAAAGGATTGTCGGGCAGTCCGAAGTCTTGAAAGAACTTGCTTCTTATTTAAAAAGAGCCAGAGCCGGCCTGTCGGGCCAAAACAGGCCCTTGGGATCTTTTATGTTTTTAGGTCCTTCTGGTGTGGGCAAAACCGAAACAGCCAAGGTCTTGGCTGAGGAAATGTTTGCTGGTGTTGATAAAAAGGGCTCTTTGATTCGTTTTGATATGTCAGAGTTTGCCGAAAGTTTCAATCTTTCTCGTTTAATTGGTTCACCAGCTGGTTATGTTGGATATAAAGAAGGGGGGCGTTTAACCGAGGCGGTCAGAAGAAATCCTTACAGCGTTGTTTTGTTTGATGAAATTGAAAAAGCCCATCCAGAGATATTTAACATTTTATTACAGATTTTGGAAGACGGAATTTTGTCTGATGCCACAGGCAAAGAAGTTAATTTCAAAAATACTGTTATTATTTTAACATCAAATTTAGGGACTGAAAAACTTGACCAGCCGGTAGGATTTGGCGAGGAGAATCATAGAGATCGCCTCCGCCAGCCCGCTCCTTCTTGGGACAGGCTGGAAAAGCAAGTCAAAGAGACATTTAGGCCAGAATTTTTAAATCGTTTAGACAAAATTTTGATTTTTAAGCCCTTAGATTTAAAGTCAATAGAAAAAATTGTTGAGCTGCAATTAAATGAGTTGGCTAATAATTTGAAAAAGGGAAGAAAAATTAGACTAAGTTGGTCTAAAAGAGCGGTAGCTAAATTAGCTGAGGCGTCATACTCCCCGGAGAGTGGCGCCCGTAATGTCAGGCGGATGATTGAAGAAAAAGTGGGAAATGAGTTAGCTGAAAGGATACTTGGTGGCGAGATAAAAACTGGGCAGGGAGTGGAAATTTCCTGGCAAAAGAAAGGATTGGAATTTAAATTAAGAGAAACTAGAACTAGCAATTAAGAAATTAGGAATAAGGGATAGAGAGATTGAGAAATTAGAAATAAATGACTTTAATTCCTAAATTACAATTCCTAATTTCTAATAAATGTCTAATTCTAAAATGTCAAAATGACAAAAAATTTTTAGACATTGGACATTTGGGCATTTGTAATTTTATTAGGAATTAGAAATT
>CAZDKR010000085.1:1749-2968 GCA_964506375.1 uncultured Gammaproteobacteria bacterium | reverse complement strand
AAAATTCAAAATTCAAAATTCAAAACTTTTAATTATTTGATTTTAATTATTGTTTCGTGTTTTCAGAGCGAAGCGGAAATCCTGACTTTGCTCTAGGACGGATTTCGGATTTATAACTATAAATACAAGATTTAAATCCGAAATTCGAATAATGAAATCCGAAACAAATTCAAATAATTAAATCTTAAATTCAAACGTGTATGAAAAAAGAAAAAACAACCCCAACACAAGATGAAAAAATTATTGCTGCCATTGGCTATATTTGGCTTTTGTTTTTGATTCCATTACTGCTTAAAAAGGACAATGAGTATTGCCAGTTTCATGCTAAACAAGGTATGGTTTTGTTCATCTTTTCTTTGATTGTTATGATTTTAGGCGGCGTTCCGGTCTTGGGCTGGTTAATTATTATGCCTTTGGGCTTAATTGTTGTTATTGTTTTTGCCTTGCTTGGTTTTGTCAATGCTCTTCATGGTCGGAAGTGGGAAATGCCGTATTTGGGACGGTTTGCCAAGAGGGTTAATCTGTAATTGTTTAGAAGCAGAATAACGCAGATAATGACGCAGATAAACGCAGAAATATGTATGGCGATTTTCTTTATAAAGATATTACTTATAAAATTCGAGGCGCTTGCTTTGAAGTCTGGAAGATGTTTGGAGGTGCCTTTAAGGAAAAGGTGGTTGATAATGCTTTAACTATAGCTCTTGAAAAAAGAGGTTTAGAAGTTAAAAATCAGGTAACAATAAATATATATTTTGATGGAAAAAAAGTTGGCATCTATCGTCCAGATAAAATAGTTAATAGTTTGGTTTTACTTGAAATTAAATGTAAACCATATTTAACCCAAGAAGACAAACGCCAATTTTGGCTTTATCTTAAAGGTTCAAAATATAAATTGGGATTATTGGTTAATTTTGGAACAAAAAAATTAGAGATAGAACGCAGAATTTATGATAAAGCGCGGGAGAAAGAATATCTGCGTAATTCTGCGTAGTCATCTGCGTTTATCTGCTTCTATAAACATGAAGAAAACTAAAAAATACATCCTGTGGTTTTCCCAGATCTCCAATAACGACGTGGCTCTTGTGGGCGGCAAGAACGCTTCCCTTGGTGAGATGTATTCTGAGTTGACGAGCAAAGGCGTTTTAGTGCCCAATGGTTTTGCCATTACTTCAGAGGCGTACAAATACTTTATTGCCAAGAATAATCTTGAAGATAAAAT
>CAZDKR010000085.1:0-1649 GCA_964506375.1 uncultured Gammaproteobacteria bacterium | reverse complement strand
TCGCTTTTTACTGCTCGGGCTATTGCTTATCGCGTAGAAAAGGGTTTTGATCACTTTAAAGTCTTTTTATCAGTTGGAGTGCAAAAAATGGTCAGAAGCGATTTAGCTTCATCTGGTATAATGTTTTCTATTGATACTGAGACTGGTTTTCAAAATGTGGTTTTAATTAATTCAATTTATGGCTTGGGAGAAAATATTGTTCAAGGCAAAGTTAATCCGGATGAATTTTATGTTTTTAAGCCAACTTTAAGGCAAGGTAAAAATGCCATCATTTCCAAGACGCTTGGTGATAAGAGAATTAAGTTAATTTACAAAGGTAATGATGTGGTGAATGTGCCAGTTGAGAAAAAAGATCAAAATAAATTTTCTTTAAATGATAAAGAGATAACTAAATTGGCCAAATGGGCGATTATAATTGAAGATCATTATAAGAAACCTATGGATATGGAATGGGCAAAAGACGGCAAGGATGGAAAACTGTATATTGTTCAGGCCAGGCCAGAAACGGTCCATTCGCAAAGAGACTATAATGTTTTAGAGGAATACATTTTAACAACTAACAAAAAACAATTAACAAAAAACAAAATTTTGTGCACTGGCAAGGCGGTGGGGAGTAAGATTGGGTACGGTAAGGCAAATGTAATTTTAGATATTAAAGATATTAAAAAATTTAGACCAGGAGAAGTCTTGGTTACGGATATGACTGATCCTGATTGGGTGCCAGTGATGAAAATCGCTTCAGCCATTGTGACTGACCTTGGAGGACGCACCGCCCACGCCGCTATTGTTTCTCGCGAACTTGGCATTCCTTGCGTTGTTGGCACAGGCAATGCCACAGCAAAGATTAAAAGCGGAGAAAATGTGACTGTTAGTTGCGCTGAAGGCGAAGTTGGCAAAGTTTATCAAGGGTTGGTGAGTTACAAAATTAAAAAAACTAATTTAAAAAAGTTGCCTAAACCAAAAGTTAAAATTATGTTAAATATAGGAGAGCCAGAAAGGGCTTTTGAATTTTCTTTTATTCCAAATGACGGGGTGGGGCTGGCTCGAGAGGAATTTATTGTTAACAATTACATCAAAGTCCACCCTTTGGCTTTATTAAATTATGACAGGCTCAAATCAAAGGCATTAAAAAATCAGATAGATAAAATAACCAAAGAGTATGAGTGCAAAGCGGATTTTTATATAGGCGAGTTAGCTGAAGGCATAGCCCGTATTGCCGCGGCTTTTTATCCTAAAGATGTGGTTGTTCGCTTATCAGATTTTAAAAGCAATGAATATGCTAATTTAATTGGTGGCAAAGAGTTTGAACCAAAAGAAGAAAATCCAATGCTTGGCTGGCGCGGAGCATCTCGTTATTATGATCCCAGATTTGTGGAAGTTTTTAAATTAGAATGCCAGGCATTAAAAAAGGTGCGCGATAAAATGGGTCTGACTAATGTTAAAATAATGATTCCTTTTGTCAGAACTACAGAAGAAGCTAAAAAAGTGATTGATATTCTGGCTAGCCAAGGTCTTAAACGCGGTAAAAACGGCTTAGAACTTTATATGATGGTTGAGATTCCTTCAAATATAATTTTGGGCGAAGAGTTCGCTAAATTGTTTGACGGGTTTTCTATTGGTTCTAACGACCTGACTCAATTAACATTAGG
>CAZDKR010000084.1:0-2997 GCA_964506375.1 uncultured Gammaproteobacteria bacterium | reverse complement strand
TTGCATCGTCTTTATTGATGAATTGGATGCGATTGGACGTCAAAGAGGGGCTGGGCTTGGCGGCTCTCATGATGAAAGAGAACAGACCTTAAATCAGATTTTGGTTGAGATGGACGGATTTGAACCTAATTCTGGAGTAATAGTTCTTGCGGCCACCAATAGGCCTGATATTTTGGACGCTGCACTTTTAAGACCAGGCCGCTTTGATCGCCGAGTAACGCTTGATTTGCCAGACATCAATGACCGAATGGAAATTTTACAAATTCATGCTCAAGATAAACCTTTAGCTAAAGATGTTGATTTAAGGAGAGTGGCTGAAAGAACCCCGGGGTTTTCTGGAGCTGATTTGGCTAATTTAATGAATGAAGCCGCCATTTTAGCAGCTAAAAGAAATAGAAAGAAAATTAGAATGGAGGAAATTTTGCAAAGTATTGAAAAAGTAATGCTGGGACCAGAGCGTAAATCCCGAGTTTTATCAGAAAAGGAAAAGAAAATTACTGCCCATCATGAAGCTGGCCATGCTTTAGTAGCCCACCTACTGCCTCACACTGACCCAGTTCAAAAGGTTTCAATTATCGCCCGTGGTATGGCCGGTGGTTATACCTTAAAAGTGCCTCAGAAAGACAGGCATATGCATTCTAAATCAGAATTTTTAGATGAGCTTTCAGTTCTTTTGGCTGGCCACGCTGCTGAAAAGGAAATTTTTGGAGAAGTTACTACTGGCGCCCAGTCTGATTTAAAACAAGCCACTAAATTGGCGCGCAAAATTGTGACTGAATATGGCATGAGTGAAAAGTTGGGGCCTAGAACTTTTGGCGAAAAAGAGGAGTTGGTATTTTTGGGACGGGAGATTTCAGAACAACGAGATTATTCTGAAAAAGTGGCCCAACTTATTGATGAGGAAGTTTCATCTTTAATATCTGGCGCTTATGAGGTGGCTCGTGGTATAATTAAAAAGGAAAAAGACAAGCTTAAGAAAATAGTGGATAAGTTGCTTGAAAAAGAAACATTGGAAAAGGAAGAGTTTGAAGAGATTGTGGGGAGGAAAAACGAAGGGCAAACAGAATAGACTGGTTTAAAACATTATTAATTCTTATTTTTAATTATCAATTTTAAGCCCTTGGCCTAATAAATGTCTAATAACCTAAATCAATTTCTGAGTACTGTGTATTTTAGTTAATTATTAGATATTTGAAATTTTATTTGCGCCGCAAATTAGCAAGCAGGTCATACAGGGTTTAATGCCTTACGCTTTTGAACGCGGAATAATTAAATTTTTAAACCGGCCTGCGGGCTCAAAAGGCAATTTTATATTAGGAATAATAATTTAGAAAAATAATTTAGAAATTAGAAATTCTTCGCGAGATTCCTTGACTTGTTTTTGAAAGTCAGGGGCTTGCTTGGGATAAACCAAAAATATGACAAGCATTTACCGTCCTATTTTAAAAATCGCTTGGCAAATTTTATGGCGGGCTAAATATCTATGGTTTTTTGGTTTGTTTGCCGTTCTTGTTAGTAATAGCGGAGAGTTAAATTTAATAATCAACAATTTTTCAATTGTTTCAGAACAAGGTCCTTTTCTGCGCAATTTAAAACTGCTTTATTCTCAAGGGGTTTTTAATAATCCCATTACTAATTTAAAGGAATTGGTGGCTAATTTTAATTTAAGTGCTATTATTTTGTTAATACTTTTTATGGCTTTATTTTTGTTTTTAATTTGGCTGGCTGTGGTAGCACAAGCCGGTTTGGTTAGCGGCGCATATCGTGAATATCGTAAGCAACCCTCAGGCTTTGTTAGTGCCTTTAAAACAGGACGACAGAATTTTTGGTCGGTCTTAGCTTTAAATGTGATTGGCAAAATAGTTATTTATGGAGCTTTGTTGATTGTCGGCTTGCCTTTGGTTTTGCTCTATTTAAAACAGCCTAGCGAGACAGGTCAATTATTGTTCGTTTTATTATCGTTTATTATTTTAATTCCATTGGCTGTGATTGTTTCTTTTTTAATCAAGTATGCCATCATATTTGTAGTTTTGAAAAAAGAGAAAGTGGGCCAGGCTTTAAAAAGCGGTTGGCGGTTATTTATTAAAAATTGGGTTGTTACAGTTGAAATGGCTATTATCCTCTTTCTTATTAGCATTTTGACAGGCATAGTTATGATTTTAGTTACTGTTATTTTAGCCATTCCGTTGTCGCTTTTAGTCTACATTTTCTATATTTTGCAAGTTGAAGGGTTGTTAATGCTGGCAGTAATTTTGGCTTTATTATTGCTTGTTCTTTTGATTTTCTGGCTAGGAACATTACTTTCAACTTATCAGATGACTTGCTGGGTTTTGCTGTTTGATCGTTTGACAGAAAGCCAAGTGTTTTCTAAAATTTCCCGATTAGTGGCAGGGTGGACGAGCAGGAAAAAAGTAACCAGTAACCAGTAACCAGTAACCCGTGACCGGTAATTAGCAACTTGCAGTTTGTAATTAGTAATTGTAATTTATCATCCTAAGAACGAGGCAGTCCCCCCTCGTTCTTTTAATTGATTTTTTAGAATTTTTTAAACCTCCGATATAACGATATATGGGAAGTCTTTTTTTTTATTATTTTTATTATTTCTAATTTCCTCTTTTCCTTTTATTTTTAATATATCAAAATTGGTATAAAATTTTTTTTGAATATTTTTGGTTTGGGAGATAAAAATACGGAAAGTTTTTTAGGCTTTCTACTCGCAAGTTTTGCTTATGAAAATTTTTTAGGCGCGTGTTTCTTTGTGCCCACAATTTTGTATTTATAAATAAAACTGTAATATCATTGGCATGGAATGGCACTGATGCGTTTTATGTCATTACCATTACCATTACCATTACTACCATTATCATTATCATTATTATTATTACATAACCAGCATTTTTACATAGTGATTCCTTTTCAGATGTTTTAATATAGTTAGATATTTTATATTTAAAATGCTTTTTAATTTTTTAACATAATAAGCTATTCATTATTACT
>CAZDKR010000083.1:0-3010 GCA_964506375.1 uncultured Gammaproteobacteria bacterium | reverse complement strand
ATTAAAAATTATCTAAAAGGTGTCGTCTAAAAATCAGCGGATCGGGCCAAATTAGACGACAAAAATTTTGAGTAGGAAACACTAAAACACTTAAGCACTTAAACACTGAACACAAAAGGCGAAAAATGTTGTTTAAGAATTAAGGATAATTAAAAATTAAAAATTTAAAAATTATTTAAAAAATTAAAAATTACAAAATTAAAAATTATTAAACCACCACCCTAATGCAAGTCCTAAAACAAGCCCAGAATGATAAGAAAAAATGTTAGCATATTAAAATGCTTTAATGAAAAACCTCCAATTCCCCTTTTCTGTTAATACTGAACCTCACATCCCCTTCCTTATCTGTCCTTAAAACTTGGGCTCCTAATCTTTCTAATCTTCTAATAACTCTTAATGATGGGTGGCCGTAATCATTTTCTCCTACCGAAATAATTGCATAGTTAGGATTAACTGCTTCTACAAATTCAATGCCAGATGAAGTGTCAGAACCTTGATGGCCTACTTTTAAAACATCTGCCTTTAAATTTTCTTGCTCGATTTCCTCTAAAATTTCTTTTTCAACATCAATGCCAATATCGCCAGTAAACAAAAAATCCGCGTTTGGTGTGTCAAGTTTAACCACAATTGACGAATTGTTTATATCCTCAATTTTTTTGTTCTCCAAATTCTCCCAAGGATAAACAATCTCCAAATAATTTCCTTTTCCAAAATCAATTTTATTTTTCCAAATTGTTTTAATATTTTTGCGCTTTAATATTTTGGTGAATTCCCTGTAAATCCCAGAGTCGTAATCAATTCCAGTATACATTACTTTTTTTACTTCGTACCTGTTTAACACTTCAACCAGGCCAGTCAAGTGATCCGCATGCGGATGAGTTAAAATCATAAGTTCAATACTCCGGTCATAAATTGGCAAATACCTGCCTAATTTATATAAAACAGTCATATCAGGCCCGCCGTCAATCAAAATTTCATTATTGCCCGGCAAGTTAATCAAAGCCGCATCGCCTTGTCCAACATCAAAAAAGACAACTTCAAATTTCTTGTTTTGGCAATCATAATATAACCAACTGCTGGCAACTAACAAAAAGCAAATAACAACTAACAAAATTATCTTAATTTTTTTGGACATAAATTTATAAGACGCAAATTTCCAGAAGTTAAAAAATAAACGATTTTGCCTTTTAACCAAAATTGTCGCGAATTTAATTTCTCAATTTCTTTACCTCTTCTTAAGCCGGATAATCCTTCTCCTAACAGCGCTTCGCTCACCAAAGTTAGGATAGAATGGAGGTTACCTTAATTATATAACTTAAAATCAGCCATAAAAGTATGCCTATGCCAAATGCCAGCTTGGACCAAATTAAACCCAGCAAAATCATTAAAATCCCCAACACCAATATTACAGGCAAAAGCGGCAAAATCAATAAATTTGTAATCGGCGAAATAATTGGTATGCGGCCAAAATAATAAAAAACCAAAGGCAGGGTCAAAGCTTGAGCTGACAAAGTAAGCGCCACCACAGAGCAAAGTTTGCCCTTGCCAAAAACACTGCTTATTTTTTGTGTTGATTGGTCTTCGTGTTTGCGCTGTTTTATATGAAACATGTTTTTCACGCCTGCCAATGAAATGCTGGCCAGCCAATTACTAAGAAAAGGATAAAACCACAAAATCCCCAATACGGCAAGAAATGAAAGCTGAAAGCTAATATCAAAAAATAATAATTTGGGGTTAATTAAAAGCAAAATCACGGCTGCTAGGATTAAAATATTAATTGAATTCTTAAGTCGGCCGATTTTTAAGGCGTAAAACAAGGCAGCGCCCATTATAAAAGCCCTGATTGCAGAAGCGCGAAAACCAATCATTAACACATATAAAAACAAAATTAAAATTGCAGGCCAAAATGATTTTTGTCTGGGTACGCCCAAAATAATGAAAAAATAAAATAAAATTCCAGCAATAAAAGTAATGTGCAAGCCCGAAATAGCAATGATGTGCGCCACTCCAGTTTTAGAAAATTGGTCAATAATTTCTGGTGATAACTCTCGGCGATATCCTAAGAGCATTGCGTTTAACAATCCTGACTGAGGCAAAGGCAAATTTTGGTCAATAATATTTTTAAATTTTTGTTTCGCGTCTATAACTTTTGCATAAATCCGCGTTTTAATCCGCGCAAGTCCGCTTAAATCAACTGCGACTTTCTTTACAAAGTCAGGCCTGTAACAAACCGCATACACTCCTTTAACAGACAAATACTGTCCGTAATCAAAATCTCGCCCCTTATTGCCAGATTCAAAAACACCCGGCTTTTCTAATTTGCACCTCACCTTAACCCAATCACCATAGTTATAATCCCCGCCATATTTATAGGCATTTACTAACACCTTGCCTTTTACCTTTTTATTTTTAACTTTTGACTGTTTTTTGTTAATTGTTAATTGCAAATTACTAATTGTTAATTTTACATATCTTTCTCTCGCATCTGGTTCGCTACTAATTTGGCCGATTAACTCAACCTGCTGACCATTATAAAAAGCAATGTGATTTTGATTTACTTTAGGCAGTGATATTTCATATCTTAAAATCCCTAAAAACAAAAAAATCGCACCAAGTAAAATAATGCGATATCTGAAACGGGCCCAAACAACCGCGCTTGCCACTAAACAAATCAATAAAAATACAAAGCTGTAAAAAATATCAAAGGAAAATAATGAACGTGTAGCAATGCCAAGAATAAAGCATACGCTAAAATATAAAAAGATTTCGGATTTGCGCATACCTTCATTAAAACATTTTAATATTTAACATACTAACATTTTCTTTTTGTCATCCTGGGCTTGTTTTAGGACTAGCATTAAAGTGGTGGTTTAATAATTTTTAATTTTATAATTTTATAATTTTTTAAACAATTTTTAATTTTAAATTTTTAATTTTTAATTATCCTTTATTCTTTAAACAGCATTTTTCGCCTTTTATGCTTCAATGCTTAAGTGTTCCAGTGTTTTTT
>CAZDKR010000082.1:0-3044 GCA_964506375.1 uncultured Gammaproteobacteria bacterium | reverse complement strand
GGAAAACGTCTTGAACAAAATTATTGTTCAAGCAGAGCTTAAAAAATCTGATTTGGTTTTAGAAATTGGCCCAGGGTTTGGCGCATTAACATTTGAATTGGTGAAACACGCAGGGCAGGTAGTGGCAGTGGAAAAAGATAAACGTTTGGCAGAATTTTTGATAAATAGCAAAAAACAATTAATAAATAACAAGAAAAATTTAGAAATTTTACAAGGCGATGTTTTAAAAATTAAAAATTTTGATTTATTTAAAAATTACAAAATTAAAAATTATAAAATTATTAGCAATCTTCCTTACCAAATTACTTCGCCAGTGTTGTGGAGGTTTTTGCATAAGGAAAAACATAAGCCTGAGTTAATGGTTTTGATGGTGCAAAAAGAAGTGGCAGAAAGGATAATAGCTCGGCCTGGCAAGATGAATATCTTGTCAGTTATGTGCCAATTTTATTCCCAGCCAAAAATTATTGCTTTTGTAAAAAAAGAAAATTTTTGGCCAATGCCAGAAGTGGACAGCGCAATTATAAAATTAAAAATAAATCGCAGGAGCAAAGCATTATCTTGCTCTGAAAAGGATTTTTTTAGGTTGGTAAAGATTGGGTTTAGCGCCAAAAGAAAAATGTTAAAGAATAACTTATCAGTAGGATTAAAGATTCCAGCAGGCAAAATTGAGGATGCGCTAAATAAAATTGGGTTAAATAAAAAGGTTAGGGCGCAAGATTTAGGCGTTGATGACTGGGTAAAGTTATCTAAAGCAATTTTTTAACAGCAGAATATCTGGTTGCGCAACAAGAGCCAGTGTGGCATAAAAGGTAAATGCAAAGGTATTTTTGCTTTTTTTCTCGTTTTGTGTTATAATTAAATTGTCTCTTATATTTGGTGTTTTTTCAATTTTTATCATATTAATTGATATGATAAAATAAACATAATAAATAAATGAAACCCCATGCTCACAGCAACTATCAAGATATTGATTCTAAAAATACAGCTGTTGATAATTCTGCTCAGTTTTTGGGCGATTCAGATAATTTTAGGAGTGAAGGTAACAAAAGTTTATATAATGAAAACAATAAACGGAAGACTATATCCCCTAAGTTAACCTTTGGGGTTCTTTTATTTTTAGCCATTGGGACCCTGATCTACGGTTTTGCAAGTTTGTCATCCAATATTTACGGGCCAAGCAGACAGTTTGGCCCTGAGTACTCAGGAGAAGAAAATGGTAACCCTGAACAAAGCAATATTATTGGTGATTTATTAGAATTGCAAAATCAAGACACTGACAAGGATGGCCTTTCTGATTATGATGAAATGTATATTTATAAAACCTCTCCTTATTTACCTGATACTGATTCTGATGGTTATTTAGACAAGGAGGAGATTGACGGGGGATTTGATCCTTTGTGCCCTAAAGGTCAGGATTGCCGGGGTGTTGAAACAGGCAATGAGGCCGAGGTTGAACAACTAAATGTGCCGGCGCCTCCAGAAGCTCAACCAGGTTCTTTAGAAGATAAACCAAGTAGTAATGAAAAGTTGCCGCAAGAAGTGATTGATGAACTAAACAAACTGACTCCTGACCAAGTTCGAGAGTTGCTGCGTTCTTCTGGCCAACTAACAGAAGAACAGTTAAACGAGATTGAACAGATTGATGATAAGACATTGATGGAGATATACAGAGAAGTATTAACTAGTCAATAATTTGGGAATGATTCTAAAGGCAATGTTTTTTATCGTGAATTACCCAGAAGTATACGCGAAATGCAGCGGAAAAGAAAATCAATGAAATTGCTGCATAAAAAAGAATTATATGATATCAGAGGCGCGTGTTTTGAAATTTATTAAAAATTTTATTGCAATCAAAAAGAAAAAAGTAGTTGAGATTTATGTGATAGATTTAGTGGTTAATAAAATTATAATGACTGAATTAAAAAGCAAATTCAAATTAACTCAGTAGGATATAAAACAATTTTAATTTTAGTATTATTTGAAATATGCAGATTATAAGTTAGGGTTTTTAATAAATTTTAGCAATCCAAATGGAGTTGAAATAATACATAAAGTTTATGACACAGCGCGTAATAAACGCGCTCCCGCGTAATTTTGCATAGCATTCCGCAGCATCCAGTGATTTTATGAAGAAGGCAATAACCATTTTAATACTCACTTGTTTGATTGTCACCACAGTTGGTGTTGGTTTAGGCTATCCACGACCGGCTAAGGCGTTTTTGTTTTTGGATAGTGGAGGAATTTTTTGGCCAATTAAAATAGGAATAGATGTAACTAATAGAATTGCTAATTTAATTGATAAGGCATTAGGCAAGGCAGGCGCAATTGCTTATAAAAATGCTTTAAAATATTTCTTAGGCAAAATTGCTGAAGACACTGCTGTTTGGGTGGCTAGTGGTGGCAAAGGAGGCGAGCCCCTATTTCACAATAAGAGTTTTGGTGGATATTTGAGAGATGTTGCCGATGAGGCGGCAGGTGAATTTATGTATGATCTGTTTAGTACAAGGCCACAAGGGCATTGTGAGAAGACAAAGTCTAAAAAATGTAGCCGCGACAGTGATTGTCCGACTTATTATAAACCACCGCCTAAGGAATTAGCAGATAAGCTTTATGCCAACAGGCAATTTGACCTGTTGAATAAAATAAGTCACCCACATGAAACCTGCATTCTTCCTCCCACTGCGGTTGATGTTTGCGAACCAAAAAGTCTTTTTGCCAGACTTGAAATCCGTTATGGTTTAACTCGCGCTTACCCAGGTCGAGTAACAAAACCCCAATGCACCTTTTCTGAAATAAGAGAAAATTGGCAAAAGGCGGTTAAGGATCCTAATTTTTTAAGAAATTTTTCAGTCGCTTTTGTGCCAGAAGAAACTGACTTGGGGGCTTATCTGAAGCTAAGGACAGCTTTAAATACACAAATTGAAAAGAAGGTGGAAGAGGCTACAAAAGAAAGGGAAGAGGGTAAGGGATTTAAGGCGCTTACCACCAGAATAGCTGATTATATCAAAACACCGGCTTTGATGATTTCAAAACAGGCTCAGACC
>CAZDKR010000081.1:0-3077 GCA_964506375.1 uncultured Gammaproteobacteria bacterium | reverse complement strand
TTTGCTTTTGGCAGAGCGCCTTATTGTAGTCGCGGGATTGCCCAAGATTGTTTTTTATAATATCACTTCCTCTTCTTTCTTCTCCCCTATTTCATTAATCTCTTCTATATATTCTCTGGTCAGTTTGTCTAATTCTTCAATTAATTTATACTTTTCATCCTCCCCAATCTCTTTGTTTCGTTCAGCTTGAACTATTTCTTCTTTGATATTGTCACGCAGGCCGCGGATTGAAATTCGGCCTTTTTCTAATTTTTCATGCAACATCTTAATGACTTCCTTTCTGGTCTCTTCGGTCATAGGCGGCATCGTGACCCTTAAGAAATTTCCTTCATTAGCCACAGATAAACCCAGACTTACTGTCTTAATTGATTTCTCAATGTCTTTTAAAATATTTTTGTCCCAAGGCTCAATAATCAACTGCTTGGCTTCCGGGCTGGTAATGCTGGCTACTTGGATCAACGGCATTTTAGTGCCATAAACATCAACTTTAATATTTTCTACTAAAGACGGGGTAGCCCGATTAGTTCTAATTGAACCAAGTTCTTGCTTGGTATGTTCAATGATTTTTTGGAATTCTGATTTTTTATCGTTGAGATTCATAAAGTTACACTCATAAACCCTGATAACCATAGATAACTTTGATGCCGTATCTATGTTATCAATGGCTATCTGGGGATATTAAGATAGTTTTATTTTCTGGGTTGACTCATTCCCATATAAATTACATTTGTTGTTACTGGGTCAACTAATAAATAATTGGCGATTCGGGGTGATGGCAATGATGATGTTAGCCAGGTTTGTCCGCCGTCAAAAGTCCGGTAAAAGGCAATATTAGTTGCATAATAAATCTGGTTACTCTCATAAGGATTAATGGCTAATGATCTAATGGCAATGCTGTTAGGCGGGGTTAAAAGTTTAATTTCCTGCCAGTTTTTTCCTCCATCCGGCGACTTTAATAGACCGTAGTTTGAGGCATATAAAAGGGCGTCGTTTTTTGTGAAATCAAAAATTAAATTTCTGTAAATGTTAGCCCCGTTGTAATTTTTGTAATTATCTTTTAAGTTTTGCCAAGTTTCTCCCTTATCAGAACTTTTATAAATACCTTGGCTTGAAGTGGCTAAGTAGATTATTTTATTATTTTTAGGATTAATTAATATTTTTTTAATTGCGCCCTTGCCCTGGGTAACTATTTGCCATGATTCTCCGCCGTCCAAAGTTTTATAAAGCTCGCCGTTTGAGGTGCCTAAATAAACTAATAAGTTGTTAACAGGATCAGTGGCTAAGGCGGTGATTAAAACTCCTCCCCTTGTTTCCAAATAGATGGAGCGCCAATTCTTGCCTAAATCAATTGTTTTATAGACTTTTCTGCCTAAGGAAATATAAATTACGCCGCTGTTTTTGGGGTCCAGCGCTAAATCATAAATATTGCCTTTGGGGAAGAGGTTTTGCCAGCTGGAGCCGGCATTGTCAGAATACCACAAGCCGTTTTCCCGAGAAGCTAAATAAACAAGTTTGTGATTTTGGGGATCTAATTTTATTAAATTTACATTTAGGTTATTAAGAGTTTCTTTTTTCTTTCCTTCTTTTTTAACAAGATTCATTGGTTGCCATTTTTGGCCGAAGTCATAGGATTTAAAAACTCCGCCAATATTTTTTGTTTTAGAAGTCAATTTCAAATCACAGCCGGTCAGTGTGACAGCGATA
Organism: uncultured Gammaproteobacteria bacterium; assembly: GCA_964506375.1. Classification (GTDB taxonomy): domain Bacteria; phylum Patescibacteriota; class Patescibacteriia; order UBA2196; family UBA2196; genus CAZDKR01. The sequence goes on along the minus strand of CAZDKR010000081.1, from coordinate 1,373 downwards.
ATTGTTAAAATAAGTAATTTTATTAGTTTTTTCATTTCTTGTTTTTAGTTTTTATTCAGCGCCTTTAGGATGTTCTGCCGCTTTAATGCAGAATTTTGCCCAGCGTTTATGAATTTGAGCGCAAAGCAAAGCTTTTTTGGCAGGGCTTTCCATATAAAGTTTTGCGGGGATCCTGGCAAAAGGCACTGAATTTACCTTTCTTTAGAATGTTTTATTTGCTATATTTTGGCAGGGCTTTTTGCTTTTTGCCTAGCCAGATTTGCTGGAACCTTGCCAAAAGGCGTTGGTTTGTTTTGTTTTTAAGGCCATCAGGACAAGCTAAGCAGGAGGTTTTCCAATGCTAATCTTGGATTTACATTCATCTTCAAGTGTTTTTTGGTCAATTCAATGTTTTTCTGCAGATTTACTATTTTTAACAAAGAATATCTTTCGCTAATTTTAGCAATACGATCAGCGTCTGTTGTGTTTATAATTTTATCATCTTGATTTAATTTGTGCAACATTAAATCACGGATAACCAATTGCCATAAATTCAAAATTGGCAACAATAATTCATTTTTTTGAATGATTGTTTTTTTATTGGCTAAAAATTTTTCAGCAAATTTCATCCTTTTAACCCTTGTTGAGTTTATAAGGGAAAAAAGGTTGCTTAGTTGTGCCAAATATTCCTGCCAGAGCTGCTTGTTGTTTAAAAATGTTAAAGCTCGTCCTGGCCGACCGTTTGCTAAACTTGATAAGTGCTTGGCTTGCTCGCGGTCCACATTTTGTTTAACAAGGTAATTATAGATTTCTTCACTTGGAACTGGCAAAAATTTTATTTTTTGACTCCGCGATAAGACTGTTTTAGGGATTTTGCCTATCTGGTGTGTGATTAAAATGATAATTGTTTTTGGGGTTGGTTCCTCTAGGGTTTTTAGCAAAGCGTTAAATGAAGCCAAGTTCATTTGCTCTGCGTTTTCAATAACCGCCACCTTGTATGATTTAAAAAAAGAATGAACTGCCAAGTTGTTTTGCAAATCTCTAATTTGCTCTATGTTAATATCTTTTTTGTCCGATTCTTTTCTTAACCAGAAAATATCAGGGTGGATGTTTTTTTCTATTTGTTGGCAGTGGTCGCAAAAATGGCAAGGGATTTCTTTTTTTTCTTTTGAGTCAAAATAACACATTAAAATTTGAATAAATTTCTTAGTTAAAGTTTTTTTGCCAATTTGTTTAGGTCCATAAAAAAGATAAGCATGGACCAACTTATCATTAACAATGGCGGATTCTAAAAAACGAGTTATTTTTTGGTGGCCAATGATGTTCCAAATAAACATAGTGTACTAGATTTATTTTGAGCGATTTTGCGACCGCGAGCAAGCCTTTGCCAAAGA
>CAZDKR010000080.1:0-3093 GCA_964506375.1 uncultured Gammaproteobacteria bacterium | reverse complement strand
CAGGAGCCCGTTGCCGTCTCAAATTGTTTTAACCAATACCTTCTTGTTGACTTTTGGATAATTTAATGCGCCTTCTGCCCATGATGAGATACATAGGTAACACCTTGAAAATCAAAAAATATGACAAATCAAGGTGAAATTGTGTATTATGATAGAGCTTTGAATAATTGTTTGTCCAAATCAGGCATGCATATCAACCATGATCTAGCTGTGTGTAAAACTCTTATTAGAGTTAAACTTGGCTTTCGGTGCCATTGACCTTGCATTAATGAAAGACGGATCCTGTATTTTCTTTGAGATCAATCCTAATGGGCAGTGGGGATGGCTTGAAGAGAAAACAGGATTGCCAATGAGGAGGGTGTTGCTGAATTTACTATTCTATCATTATTAAATAAAAATTAGATACAAATGGACAATCTTTATTGGTTGCCCATTTTATATTTCTCATTCAACCTCTTCTCATATTCTTTAAAAGGTTCTAGTCCATATTGTTTCCTTCTTTTGTCCAGATTCTTTTTATCTCTAATTGGTTTTGGTACTAACTGATTTTTTTTATTTAAATAAAATTGGGTGCCATAAATTTGAGGCATGTTTTTATTAACATTGACTCTATCTTTTAAATAAGCATAATTGGCTGGCGAGACTTTTTTGTTTTTTAGTTTTTCTTTAATTAACTTTAGGCATTTTTCTTGAAATTTAACATCATGATCAGCGTGTTGCGCCAAAAGCCAAGCGCCTTCTGAGGCTTTTTTGCCTACCAAATCAATATCAGGCCAGCCATATTTTTTAATAATTTTTTTCATTTCTTGAATGTTTTTTAAATCAACTTTGCTGTTCCATTTTCCACTTCTTCGCATTTGCTGATCTTCTTCAACCATTCTCAATATTTTATTTCTTAGTTGATGGTTCATGTATTCAAACGTAACACATCTTCTTAAAAAATAAAATGGTTTTTAGTTAACATCCTTAAACCAATAATGGTATAATTAAAATGGTATAACTAAAATTGCTCGGGATTTTTTATGCAACCACACGTTATTTTTAAGTTAAATAAATCATTAGACAAAAAAATGGCATTTGCGTTTTTGAATGTTAAAGCAGGTGGCATTGATTTTTCTAATGGTATAATTAGAATTCATTCTGAATTAAAAAGTATTAAAAAGAAGAAAAAAACTGACCAGAAAAAGATAATTGATCAATATTTTGATTCATTTTATAAAAAACACAGTGATTATTTAAAGAAACGAACAGAAAAATTTCAAGCAGAATGGAATAAAACAGAAAAAAGATATTTTAGAAAGGTTGGTAGAATCTTTAAAAATCACCCTTTTCCCAAAGGTAAATATATTGGTTATTTATCTATTATTGACTGCAATCCTAGGTTTTTAAAAGATAAAACTTTTCAAGTTTTTTATTCTCATCCTGAAGGAGTTATTTCAATCACAGCTCACGAACTCTTGCATTTTATTTTCTATGATTACTGCTTTAAGAAGTATCCTGAAATTTTTAAGAAGTTAGACCCTGACAGAGGGACTTTTTGGGATCTAGCTGAGATTTTTAATCTAATTATTTTATCTCAAGCAGAGTTTAAAAAAATTCATAGACAAAAATCAGTTGCCTGTTACCCTGCCTATAAAAAATATATTCCTAAGTTAAAAAGATTATGGTTTAGTAAAAAAGATATTGATGAATGGTTGCCAGTGGCATTTGATAAACTTAAATATGAGTTATAATAATCTCTACCAACAGGACAAAAACGTTTGGGAACAAAACCCAAACAAACTTTTAAAATTAATCTGGCAAAAAGTCAAGCCGGGAGTTTTTCTGGACCTTGGCTCTGGCCAAGGCAGAGATGCTTTGTTTATGGCAAGGCAAGGATTTAGAAGTATGGTTTATCTTAAAGTTATTTAAAGGGCAATGGGAGAAAAATTTTAGTATTTTAAAATAACTTTGTGAAAAGTTGACTCTCTTAATTTTTTAGTCCACCAAAGTTTGAGTTTTTTAGCAGTTAAGCCGTTGAAAATTTTTACTTCTTCCCCAGGTGTTAAGTAATTGCCCCACTCTAATATCTGCCAGATATAATCTTGAAGTTGAGTTAAATTAGAGTTGTTAGCTTCTCTCAAGTTCTTGATAATTTCCTTTTTTTCTCTCACTAAATCAATACGGTCTGGCTCCAAACTTTGTAAAGATTTAATTATCAAATTTAAGAGCCTCTTTGATTTTTGCTGATGACTAGAGAAAGAGTAATTTAAATAAAGATGTTGGTCATAGTCCTTAAACAAATCACCTTTTAATTGATAAACGCCCTGTTGATGAAGTAAATTTTTGAGTAATGGATAAGCCAGCCCGCCAACTAATTGAAGTAAGTGAGCTTCAAGAATATTTTTAATTTTTACTCTAATATTTATCTGATTATGGTTGATTAGGCTGTTTAGAGAGCGTTTAACCGAGTCAATTAGTTTAGGGGGTCTTAGGCTTGGTTTGTTGTTACAAGCGAGGTAAATTATTTTTTTAATTTGTTTTTGTCTTGACCAATTAACTGTCTTTAATGTTGGCCCTGCTAATATTAAGATTAACTGCTTTGGTAGAATAAAATTGACAAACTTCTTAACTGAGTCAAATTTTATATGGCTAATTTTTTTGATTACCTGCTGAAGTAATTGGTAGTTGAAAGTCTGATATTGAACTGCCTGGTAAAAAAATCTTGATCTCTCATTAACAAGCTCTGTTAACTCGCCTATTAACCGCTCTTTTTCCAGATTAAAATCAGTTTGTTTAATATTTGCTAAGGTTAAAAGGTTCTCCAACTCTTTTTGGTTGATAGCATTTCTTGAGTTCTGGATTTTAATGTTAATTATACCAGAGCCAGTATTAGCTTGAGTAAAAGTGTAATTACCAGAACAAGCCTGACCGGTTATTAAATGTTCATACAGATGAGCTAATGTATGATTATGTATTGGGTAAGTTAAAAAAAATTCAGCCTGATAATAAGAGTTTTTAATATTTATTATTGTTTTACCTGTCATATTAATATTATATAACAAAAATGGGAAATGCCAAATAGCATTTCCCATGTGTTGGCTCATTTTTTAC
>CAZDKR010000079.1:0-3093 GCA_964506375.1 uncultured Gammaproteobacteria bacterium | reverse complement strand
GGCGGACTAAAGTCCGCAAAAAACCCTCAGCTAAAGCTGGGTAGAAGAAATATAACCCTCGGCTAAAGCCGGGTAGAAGAAATATGTATCAAAAATTTAGACCTTTATTATTTTATTACCTTGTTGCTTTACTGCTTTTGCTTTTGCCTGCATTGTTTAATATAAAAGCAAAGTCTGAACCCTGGGCTAATCATGAATGGAAATTGTTCATTGATGAAGCCACGATTTTAAAAGGCTATACAGTAGTGGCAGGTGATAATGATTTTAAATTAGGTGTTAGAGACAAGGCAATTTCGCATGCAGCCACTGCAGTGGTCCGGGAATTAAATGAGGCCTGGGTACCGGACGGCCCTGTGGTTGACATAAAAGGCAAAAAGGTAAATTACCAGCGTATTTCACCTGCCTGGGAATTTGACTTTTTGGCAAAACCAAGAATTGGGGTTTTAAACAAACCTTTATATGTAGCCATTAAACATAATAACAAAACCATGAACCGCAAGGTTATCCACTTTTGGGACGGAACTTCAAAAACCTGGAAACCTTTGCCGTCTTCTGCTGATTTAAAAAATAATTTAACACGGGCCGTTATTCACTTGCCTTATGCTATTTTAGCCACTTTTGACATTTCTGATGAATATGAAGCAGTGGCTTCGTGGTATCCTGACAAACTAACTCCCAGTTCGTTTTTTAGCGGAGCTTCAAATTGTTATCCAATTGGCACTTATGTTAAAGTTTGCCGCTTAGATAATTTACAAAAATGTGTTAAAGTTAAAATAGTTTCCACCGGACCTTATGTTGATGGACGGATTATTGACTTAACCAAAACAGCGTTTTCAAAAATAGCAAGGCCGGCTAATGGAATTTTGCCAGTTCGCGTAGCAATAAGCTCAAAATAGTTATTTTTCAAAAGATTTAAAAAACCAGTAATCAGAAACCAGAAATCAGGACAAGTTTTAAGTCAAATTTTTAAACTAAAGTTTAAAAATTTGACAATCCTGATTGCTAATTACTGATTACTAATCACTTGACTAATGATTCAATTCCGCAACGTCTCCAAAATCTATAAACCCAAAGTTTATGCCTTAAAAAACGTATCTTTTCACATTAGACCAGGTGAATTTGTTTCTTTGGTTGGCCAATCAGGAACAGGCAAAACCACGGCAGTGAGACTTCTGATTGCTGAAGAAAAAATTTCTAAAGGCAGAATAATCGTTGGCGGCTGGGACATTACCCATATCAGACGACGGCATGTTCCACTTCTTCGGCGCCAAATTGGTGTAGTTTGGCAGGATTTTAAATTACTGCCTAAAAAAACAGTTTTTGAAAATGTGGCTTTTGCCTTAGAAGTTTCTGGAGCGAGCAACAAAAAAATAAATAAAATAGTTCCCCAGGTTTTGAAAATTGTAGGGTTAAGTGATCAAATAAATAGATATCCCCAGCAACTTTCTGGTGGCGAACAGCAAAGGGTTTCTATTGCCAGGTCATTAGTTCACCGGCCTAAAATTTTAGTAGCTGATGAACCAACGGGCAATTTAGACGCGGTTAACACTCGGGAAATAATTGATTTGCTGCAGAAGATAAACGAATTCGGCACGACAGTGCTGTTGGTAACCCATAACAGAGAAGTAGTGAATTCGCTCAGGAAAAGGGTAATTACTTTAGAAAAAGGCGTGGTCGTGGCTGACCAAGAACGGGGACGGTATCTTTTATAATGCATAAATTTATCCTGAGAAATGAGCCTGGACCATCATAATTAGGATAAACTTAAAAAAATATGTTCTTCCTATCCCTCACTCGCATCATTAGATTCTCATTACAGAACTTCTACCGCAATTTTTGGTTATCTTTGGTAACCATTACTATCATAGTTCTGACATTATTTTCTCTGACCAGCTTAATTGTCTTAAATGCCGCAGCCAATCAGGCTATTTTAGCTATTAAAGATAAAATTGACATTTCTTTATATTTTGCTACTGACACCCAGGAAGAACAAGTGCAGTTAATTAAACAATCTATTGAAAAGTATGAGGGAGTAAAAGAAGTGAATTATATCTCTGCTCAGGAAGCTTTAGAAAAATTTAAAAAAGCCCACCAAGGCGATGAATTAATCCAAGACGCTCTAAAAGAACTGGATGAAAATCCATTAGGTCCGATCTTGACAATTAAGGCCAAAGATGTTAGTTTATACCCGCAAATTTTAAACCAAATAAAAAAGGATGGCATTGATAAATTAACAGAGGAAATTGATTATGATGATCATAAATTAGTAATTAGCAAACTGGAAACGATTAGTCAAAAAGTTAGGAGTTTCGGCTTTATCATTAGTGGATTTTTTGCTTTAATTGCCTTGCTGGTCGCTTTTAACACTATTAGAATTGGGATTTACACTCATCGCCACGAAATTGGCATTATGAAATTAGTCGGCGCCTCTAACTGGTTTATCAGAATGCCGTTTTTGTTAGAAGGGGTTTTTTATGCTGTTTTAGGAAGTATAGCCTTTTGGTTAATTTTTTATCTGCTTATCAGTATCCTGCAGCCAGTGTTTTACAACTTCTTTATTGATATCAACTTTAATTTAATGTCATATTTATCAAATCATTTTCTTTATATTTTTGGCTTTGAGTTAATCCTGATAATTATCTTAAACTTAATTTCTAGTTTTATTGCTGTTGGAAAGTATTTGCGCGTTTAGCCAATGTATTATAATTTAGTACTCAAGTTATGATTTAGTATTTTACAATTTAGTCTTCAAGACATTCAAACAAAAGGGCGCAAATATAAAAACAAATTAACGCGAAAAATACTCGCCAGCAACACATTCGGGGATCGTCTAACGGTAGGACGCCAGGTTTTGGTCCTGGTAATTGGGGTTCGAATCCCTGTCCCCGAGCCAACCTAATGCGCGTTTCGGGAGACCCGTTTCCATCGAAAATTCTCCGAAACGCATAGTAAATTTAACGGATTCGAATACAAAAAATGCCTCAGTTTGAGGCATTTTTGTTTGGTTTTTTCCATGTCAAATCATTTAACAATGTTACCGAAACTATTCTTATTGCCTTATTAAAAATGTTACTGAAGTTGGCTTTAATTTCT
>CAZDKR010000078.1:0-3100 GCA_964506375.1 uncultured Gammaproteobacteria bacterium | reverse complement strand
CTACTGGTTACTGGCTACTGGTTACTAACTTATCCCCCTTTCCTCCACAGTCTATCAACTTTTCATTTGTATTGAATTAGTTTTTTGATATGATAAAATAAAACTATAAAATAATAAAAATAAAAATTCACAATATTTAAAATTTAAAGAATCTCTTAGGGTTTTACCTTAGGATAAAATTTTTATGACCAACGAGCAACTTTGGCAAGCAATTTTAGGAGAATTAGAAATATCCTTATCAAAGGCTAATTTTACGACTTGGTTTAAAAATACCTCTATCTTATCTCAGGAAGACAATAAAATTATTGTGGCTGTTCCTAATGGTTTTACCAAGGCCTGGTTGGAAAACAAATATCATAAGTTTATTGTTGAAGCCCTGAAAAACATTTCTCATGGCAAACTCACAGAAGTATTTTATAAAGTCAGCACCCAAAAAACAAAAGATAAAAATTCTTTTACAAACCTTAAACAAATAATTAAGATAGAAACAGAACAAGAAGAAAAAGAAGTAGAAAGCGCGGTTAATCAAAATGGTTTAAACCCTAAATACACTTTTGATAAATTTATTGTAGGAAAAAGTAATGAATTAGCTCATGCCGCAGCCAGGGCAGTTGCAAAAAACCCAGGAAGCGCTTACAATCCCCTTTTTATTTACGGAGGAGTGGGATTAGGAAAAACCCACCTTTTACAAGCCACAGGCCATGAAATCTTGTCTAAATATCCAAAAACCAAGCTTCTTTATGTTACCTCAGAAAAATTTACTAATGAATTTGTAAATGCTATTAGATCAAAAAAAGTAAAAGAGTTTCAAAACAGGTACCGCAATTTAGATGTTTTAATAATTGACGATATTCAATTTATTGCCGGCAAAGAACAAACTCAAGAACAATTATTTCACACTTTTAATGATTTGCATCAAAACAACAAACAGGTTATTTTTTCATCAGACCGCGCGCCTAAAGCAATACCCAATTTAGAACAAAGATTAGAGTCAAGGTTTGAATGGGGTATGATTGTTGATGTTTCAGAACCTGATTTAGAAACAAAAATTGCTATTATCCAATCTAAACTTTTAGAAAAAAAGTTTTCTTTGGATAAAAAAGTAATTGAATTTTTAGCAGAAAATATTCATAACAACATTCGAGAATTAGAAGGAGTTTTAAACCGAATTATCGCCTACTGTCAATTAGAAAAAAGACAGGCAACTTTAGAAGATATTAAAAACATTATCCAAACAATCAACCTACAAGTTCCTAAAGGGTCATTAACTCCCAAAAAAATTATTAAGGTGGTAGCTGAATTTTATGAAGTTAAAATTGATGATATAATAGGCGAATCAAGAAAAAAAGAATTAGTAATCCCAAGACAAATAATTATGTATTTAATGCGTGAAGAAGCTAAATCATCTTTTCCTAACATTGGCCAAGAATTGGGCGGAAGAGACCACACCACTGCTATGCACGCTTACTCAAAAATTAAAAAAGCTTTATCAAATGATGAAAAAATCAAACAAGACATTATTCTTATCAAACAGCGGTTATATAATGAATAAAAAAATTAGGATAAAAATAATAGTTTAAAAAAGTGTTTAAAAAATGTGAGTAAATATGTTTAAAAAAATGTGAATAAGTTTTTGTTTATCAACACTAAAATTAAAAAATAAAATTTTATTCTTTTATACAAAATTTTTATCAAACTTTTTTACACAGATTAAAAACAAAAAATTAAAACAAATTTTAATTAATAAGTATAATTTACAACCTGTAATCTAAAAAATAAATTTTTTATCCACATTATCCACTTGATTGTTAATATTATTAAATTAAATTAATAATCATAATTACAATCTTAAATCTTAAATCTTAAATCTTAAGTTTGAGGTTGTTTGTTAAAAATATATGAAATTTACTTGTACTAAAGAAAATTTAATTAAAAGTTTAAACTTTGTCTCCCATCTTGCTGGAAAAAATATTAGTTTGCCTATTTTAAATAATGTTTTAATTTCTGCCCAAGAAAATATTTTGGAAATTTTAGCCACTAATTTAGAAATTGGCATTAAAGCAAAAACTCGAGGCAAAGTAGAACAAGACGGCAAAACCACTTTACCAGCCAGAATTTTAACAAATTTTATAAACTTCTTACCAGAAGAAAAAGTGGATTTTGAGCTTCAAAACGGAGAGGTAAAAATTAGTTCAGGTGAGTGGAATACTAAAATCAAATCCCAATCTTCTGAGGATTACCCCTTGATTCCAGAAGTAGACAAAAAGAATAATTTAAAAATTAAAGTTAATAACTTAAAAAACGCTCTAAATCAAACAGTTTTTGCTGCTGTTACAAACGAGTCACGACCAGAGCTTTCTGGAGCTTTGTTTAAAATAATTGGTAAACAATTGTTTGTTGTTGCCACTGATAGTTATCGTTTGGCAGAGAAAAAAACCGAAGTTTTAAATGAGATTAAAAATGAAAGTTCGTTTATTGTGCCTATTAAAACCTTGCAAGAATTAATTAGAATTTTAACAGATTTTCCCCAAGATGATGAGTTGGATATTTTTTGGGAAGAAAGTCAAATAAAATTTTCAGTGACAGATGTTGAAATTACTTCACGTTTAATTGACGGGGAATATCCGGATTACCAGCAAATTATTCCTCAAACTTCACAAACTCAAGCTGTGTTTTCTAAACAAGAAATGATTAATGCAATTAAAGCAGCGAGTTTGTTTTCTAAAACCGGTATTTTTGATGTGACTTTAGAATTTAAATCACCTGATAAAATTATTATTAAATCAGTTAATGCGCAATTAGGAGAAAATGAAGCTCGTCTCAAAGCCAAGGTAGTGGGAGAAGATAATAATATTGTTTTTAATTACCACTATATTTTGGAAGGGCTAATAAATATCCCTCAAGAAAAAGTTGTTTTAGAATTAACAACTTCTGCTAATCCAGCCATCCTAAAGCCGGAAGGTAGTCAAGATTATCTGTACTTAATAATGCCAATTAGACAATAGAAATACGTTAATTTATAGGGGTTAATTTTAAAGACATTATTCCGCTTTCCCAAGCAAAGAAAGTGTGATTGTGAGCAAAGAAAGTGTGATTGTGA
>CAZDKR010000077.1:2560-3121 GCA_964506375.1 uncultured Gammaproteobacteria bacterium | reverse complement strand
TATCAATATACCCCCTGGGTTGTTAACTTAAATATACATCAATTTTTACCCCTTATCAAGTTTTGTGTTGTTGTGGTTGCTCACCCTTTATTGCACAGCAAGATGTCATGGTGTGGATAATTAGATGATGAGAGAAAATATTACTGAAATGAGTTAAAGTGTAATCTGAGAAAGTTTAAGTTGGGCTAAATTTAAGGCTTTTTTCTTAAATTAGCTCAAGATAAACAGATTACACTAATAAGGCAACAAGAATAATTTCACCAGCATTGTTAAGCGATTTGACACGAGCCTGTTAAATATGCAGACTTAAATTATCTTTTGGTTATCTGCCGCACTTTTAAATTTCCAATTGCTTGATAACCTCATCTAATATTTTTAAAGCTTCATTTTCATCAATAATATTTTTATCAGTGATTTCTTCCAAGGTCTGTTTTTTTACCTTGCCAATCATAGGCATTTCTGATTTTTTTAAATTTCTGCCTAGCTTGCCGCTTATTTTTTGAATAATTAAATTGCCATTGATTAATTTTTTAATCCGCGTCAACTCATTTGTGTTTTTTT
>CAZDKR010000077.1:0-2550 GCA_964506375.1 uncultured Gammaproteobacteria bacterium | reverse complement strand
TCTTCAAATTCTTTTATTTTTTGATAACGTTTGGTTATTTGTTCAACTAATTTTTCATTCTCCTCGGCTAATTCCTGATTAGGGATAGAAGCTTTGATATCGGCTTTAGCCAATTCAAATAGTTCCTGGAAATACTCGTTATCAGCTAATTTTATGGCATTGCTCTGCTTCATTTTGGGAAATTGAAAAATTTTCTGATGGCTGGCAATTAGCCAAATTATTTTTTTAATTTCTTTGTTGGAAAATTTTAATCTGTTTAGAATTGATTTGGCTTTTTCAGCGCTTTTTTCATCGTGCTTGTGAAAACTGACTTTTTTAATATCATTTTCCAAAATCTTCTCTTCCCTAGTTTCGGGTTTGCCAATATCGTGCAAAATAGCTGCCCAAACTAATTCAGGCGTAGCGTCTTTAGCTAAATTATCTAATAACAGTTTGGTGTGTTTAAAAACATTGCCTTCTAAATGATAGGGCGGCCCTTGTTCGCATTGATCCAGCTTGTCCACTTCTGGCAAAATCTCTTTTAATAACCCGAATTCTTTGAGTTTTAATAACATCTCGCCATATTGCCCGGTTTTAAATATTTTTTCTATCTCCTCCTTAATTGGTTCCGGACTTATTTTATTTATATCAGGAGCATTTTTAATAATTGCCTGTTTGGCTTTTTTATCTTCAGTATAGCCGGTGCGCAGTAGAAATCTAATATAGCGCAACATCCTAATTTGATGCTCATTAATTCTTTTTTCTGGGTCACCGACAAATCTTAATTTTCTTTCAGCAATGTCTTTAAAAGCTCCTACATAATCAATCACATTGCCGCTGAATGGATTATATACCAAAGCATTAATGGTCAGATCTCGGCGGTCAACATCTTTGCCTGGAGATTTAACTGGTGTAACTGACTGTAATTTTCCTCTAATGTATTCATTGTCTTGTCTAAAAGTGGCAATTTCATATTCTTCATTTTTAATGTGAAATTTAATCACTTGAAAAATTTCCCCAACCTCGTCTAAGGTAACATTTTTGTCTAATAATTTTTTGTCAATATCGCGTTTAGCTTTTTGGCAGTCTAATTTTTTGTCCAATAAAATTTCATGCTCGCTTACCGTGTCTTGATTGTCAATTTCATATTTTTTCAATACTTTATGTAAATCACTTTTTGAATTGGGCGAAGTTGATTCTTTGTCGATAATTCTATCCACCAGCGCTTGCTTACATGCAGCTTTAAATTTTTTGATAGCCGCGTCGTCAGCCCCTGCTTTTTTTAATTGCTGCAATTCATTTTTAAATTCTTTATTTATTCTTTTTTCAGTAATACCCTCTTCAATTTTGGGTCTGATTGTTTTTTTAATTTTATTTTTTAACTCCCTCTCAACCGCGCTGAATTCAATTGCTTTCTCTATTTTTTCTGTCATTTCTGATTTATTAGCTTGGATTTCATTCGCTAAATAATGATCTATAATTAATTTCTTAACCTGTTTGTAAGTTAAATTAGTAGCGAAATCAATATCCTTCGGTGGTTTGCCCAACACGCTATCTCTGACAAACCCACCGACAATTAGCAAGTGCGGTCTTTTATTAATTTGTTTGCCGGCGCTGGCAACTACATTAGTCTTGGCGTTTTTAAAGATACCAATCAGTTCTTTAACATGGCTAAATTTTTGTTCCTGGCCTGACTTGACTAAAAGCTCATCAAAAGTACCAATGTTTTTAACTACCACTTCTCTTTTCTCGCCCGTTTCTTCATCAATAAAAAGATTGAATCTTCTGGCTAAATCCAAAACCTGCCTGTCTTGTTCAGATAGCTGACTTGTTTTAGATTCTACTAAATTTTTTCTGGAGTTTTCCGGGTTCATTTTAAACTTTAATTTAAAGTATTGCCCAATCAGCTGAGAGTGGTGGCGGGCGAGGCGCATCAACAAGTTTTCTTTGATAAAAATCAGAGAAGTTGATATGCTTGCTATCGCATCCCAGTTGACTGAGAGATATCTCAATTATATCAAAGTTTCTCTAAAAAAAAATGCCCAATTCTTTTTAGCAAATTTGATAAAGATAGAATTTGGGCATTTTTATTTTTCTGAAAAGACGCTAATGTGATTTCTTTAACAAAAACCAAACAAGCTTCAGCGCTTTAACCCTTACTTTGAATAAGTGTATTTAAAAATTATTTTTTGCTTGCGTGAAGAATTATTAAACCAATCATCTTATTATTCCTTTTCCGCAAAATTATATCATTTTCTAAAAGCTCATTTTCAGTTGTTCTTTGAGGTTTCTTAAAATTCAAATATAAAACATTTGCTTTTTTATCACGGTCTACTTAGCTGTGCATGGAAGGCAATTTGACTAAAACAGTAGTAATAAAACCTTCTTTTCTTCTTTCTTCTTTATAAATTACGACCAAATATCAATGGTTAGTTTTTGCAAGCCAGCAGTTCTTTCGTTTTGCTTTTAACCATGGATCTGCTAACCTTTATCTTTTAGACACTGGTACATTTTATCTTTGATACAACCCAACAAGCATTGCCTGGTCTAAGATATGGCCTTGCATTGCTT
>CAZDKR010000076.1:2929-3161 GCA_964506375.1 uncultured Gammaproteobacteria bacterium | reverse complement strand
TTTTAGTTTTTTATTTTATTCATATATTCCTAAAAAATAGAGAATTCAGGATGTTCAATATAAGCATCTGGCGGTTGGAAAGTTCTTGAGCCTGTATCTTTGTAATCAATCCAATTATCAATTAAAAAATATACAAATAACAAAATAAATACAATTCCAAGTATTCCCCAAAACCATTCTTTAGTTGTTAGTTTTTCTTTATTCATATAATTTTTTGATAAATATATTTCAA
>CAZDKR010000076.1:0-2919 GCA_964506375.1 uncultured Gammaproteobacteria bacterium | reverse complement strand
TGCCTGGTGATTTTTCCTGGCTCTTTGGCGTTTAGATGATCTTGACCGCACTTGCGTTTCAAAATTTTGCCACGTTTGGTGGTTTTGAATCTTTTGGAAATGGATTTAATGGTTTTTTGTTTTTTCATGGATTTGTAATTTAAAGTGATTATAAGCGTGAATGAATTGATAATCTAGGTTAATCTTTTTTAGGTGCCACGATTGCAGAAAATTTGCCGCCCTGTTTTTGTACTGGCTGAATGATTTTTATTTTTTCGCCCAAGTCATTAATAAAATTTACTATTATATTTTTTGCATTAGCGGCATGAGCTTTTTCCCTGCCTTTTAGAATCATCTCTACCTTGACTTGGTGGCCAGCATCTAAAAATTTTTTTGTCTGCGTCAAACGGTTTTCCAAATCCCCTCCTTTTATTTTAAATGTCAGCCTGATGCCTTTAATTTCAGATTTTTTAGTGGCTACTTTTTGTTTATGAGCCAGTTTTTCCTTTTCATATTTATATTTACCAAAATCTAAAATTTTGCAAACCGGAGGATCTGCCTTGGGATTAACTTCTACCAAATCAAGTTCTGCTTGATAAGCCTTGCTTAATGCTTCAGAAGTTGGCACAATTCCCAGGTTGACGCCTTGTTCATCAATCAATCTTACTTTGGGCGCCTTAATCAAATTATTTATCCGAGTTTGTTTTTCTTGATCAGGTTTTCTAATTGGTCGGCGGCGTTTTATCTGCATATTTTTCAAAATTCAAAAAACAATTAACAAAAAAACAGGAATTAAATTATTTTTTGTATTTTGTTAATTGAATTCTGAGTTTTGTGGTTTATGCTTTGTTTTTTGAAACATTGGTGGAGGTGAGGGGTAGTGCGCCCCTGTCTAGAATTAATTATTAAATCATTCTACAAGTTTAGTCTGTTTTGTTATTCTGCTAAAGCTAAAAAACAGACAAAAATACTTTAGCTTGAGTCCTAAGAGTTTCACTATCCAAGTCGGACTTTCTTGAATAGCTATCTCACGGATTATGACACCTGAAACAACTTAGTGAGAATCAGTTGAATCAGATGGCAGTAGGATTTAAGCTACTGCATAAGCCGGTTGAAGTTTAAAGCTGTTAGCCAAAGAGGCTAGAGCGTTCTTCACCCGGCTGAATAAGTTGGCGTTTATAAGCCTTGAAGAAGTTTAGCGAGATTCTTCAACTCGACTTGCTTGATTTAATAATTTAAATTCTATCGAATTTAGACACCCCCAATATTTAAAAACTATAAATTACAAGTAACAAATCTCAAAAAATAAAATTCCAGATTAGTTCTGAGCGAAGTCAAAGAACTCAAAATTTTAAATCCTGGATAAAAAACGGTATAATTTAGCGCAATACTGTTTTTTCACTTTAGGTTTATTATAAATTAATTAATAAATATGTCAAGTTTTTTGATTTTCAAGGTGTTACCTAGGTATCTCATCATGGACACTTGCTTTGTGTTGTTAAAGACTAAGGACACAAATATGAAGTTTAGATAAATATGTAGTTTAGATTTTGCTTACCTAAATACTACGATCGTAATATTTAGGTAAGCAAAATTTAGGTAATAGGCAAGCAGGGGGCGTTGTTTGAGATTGTGTATTTGTGCCTGCCACGCAGAGTTTGCTGTAAAAATTTTAATCTGAAGTAAGCAAGCGCCGTTTTCTTTTTGTAAAGTCCCTTTTTTTAATTTCTTCCCGTTTATCATATTTTTTCTTGCCATGGGCTATGCCGATTTCTAATTTGATTAAACGATTTTTGAGATAAACCTTTAGGGGAATAAGGGTTGTGCCCTTTTCTTTTTGCTTGCCTATTAAGAAACTGAGTTCTTTTTTCTTAAGTAAAAGTTTTCGTGCCTGATGGGGGTTATAGTTTTTCTGCACTGTTTTTGCTGGCTTATATGGCGCTACATAAGCATTAACAAGCCAGGCTTCGCCCCGACCATCTAGAGAGATGTACGAGCCTTTAAGGTTAATTTGTCCTTTTTTAACTGATTTAACTTCAGGGCCAGACAAAACCAAACCAGCCTCAAGAGTGTCTGAGATTTTGTAATTGTGGTAGGCCTTTTTGTTTTCAGTAATTGGCATATTAGTTTAGGATATCCCAGTCCTTTAAGATTTTGCTCTGTCCACCTTTTATTATACCAGACAATAAGATATAATTACTATGAGACAAAACTTAAAAGAGAATAAATTATGACAATAGTAAAAGATACAATTAAATCACAAATAAATCAAGTGCTTAAAAAAAAGTACCGGTTTGGTAGTGATTTGCAATTTCAAATAGAATATCCTCCTGCGCCAAATCTTGGCGATTATTCGTCTAATTTAGCCATGGTCTTGGCTAAAAAGTTAAAGAAAAGCCCAATGGAAATTGGCAAGGAAGTGGCAAGTGGACTAATCAGCGAACCAGTTAATCAAAAAATGTTTACCAAGATTGAAGTTGTCAAGCCAGGATTTGTTAATTTTTATTTATCTGAAGGTTTGCTTAAGCAACAAGTAAAGGATATTTTGAAAAATAAGGGCAAATACGGCCAGCTTAAGCCCAAGAAAAGGTCAAAAGTTCAAGTTGAGTTTATTTCAGCTAATCCTACTGGTCCCTTGACTTTGGCTAATGGTCGCGGAGGGTTTAGCGGAGATGTCTTGGCTAATGTTTTAGAATTAGCTGGCCATAAGGTAGAGCGAGAGTATTATGTCAATGATTATGGTGAACAAATCAAAAAATTGGGTCATTCAATCCTTAAAGACAAATTAGCGGTTTATTCCGGGGCGTACATTGATGAACTTTATGAAAGGTTAAAACAGGAGAAGGGGGTCAACAAAAACGATGCTAACGAAGTGGGAATCTGGGGAGCAGGTATTATTTTAGAGGAAATGATTAAGCCAACTGTGCAAAAAGCGCAAAT
>CAZDKR010000075.1:1947-3204 GCA_964506375.1 uncultured Gammaproteobacteria bacterium | reverse complement strand
TATTCTTTTCTATTTGGTTAAAATTAGGTAAACTAAAGATATGGGTTATGTTTAATATTTGTCTGCGCGTTATTATAGTATGTTTTGGAAGGTGTAGCGCGCGGCAGATTTTTTGTACCTGAGGTATATTTTGTAATATTTACAAGGTTGCTCAGGACAAATTATAAAAATATGAGACAACAAAACACTTATGACACTATTATTATTGGCGCTGGACCAGCTGGGGTAGCAGCCGGGGTTTATGTGGCTAGAAAAAAACTAAAAACACTTTTAATTACCCAAAGCTTTGGCGGGCAGTCAGTAGTTTCAGCCAGTATTGAAAATTGGATTGGGGAAATTAAACTTTCTGGTTTTGAATTAAGGGAAAAATTAGAAAAGCACTTGCGCGCTCAAGAAGGTATTGAAATTAAGTCGCCAGAAAAAGTTGTTTCTGTAAAAAAACAGAATGGCTCTTTTGTGGTTGCAAGCGATAAAAAATCTTACAAGACCAAAACTGTAATTGTAGCATCTGGTGGCAGGCGCCGGCGTTTAGGCGTGCCCGGAGAAGATAAGTTTGAAGGCAAGGGTGTAGTTTATTGCTCAACTTGCGACGCGCCATTTTTTAGGAATAAAGATGTGGTAGTGGTTGGGGCTGGTAATTCTGGCTTGGGAGCGGTAATTGATCTTCTTCCTTATGCTAATAAAATTTATTTAACAGATGTTTTGCCAGAAGTAAAAGCTGACCAAATTCTTCAAGAAAAAATCAACAAGTTAGACAAAGTAAATATCTTGCTTGAAACCCAAATTCAAGAAATTTACGGGGATCAATTTGTAAGCGGCGTAAAATATAAAGATTTAAAAAGTGGAGAGGTGAAGGATTTGGTGGTTCAAGGGGTTTTTGTAGAAATTGGTTCTATGCCAAATTCAGAATTTGTTAAAGATTTGGTAAAGACAGATAGACGCGGCCAAATTGTGATTGACCCACGAACCCAAACTACCTCAGAGCCAGGTGTATTTGCTGCTGGTGACGTGACTGACCTGCCTTATAAGCAAAACAACATCTCGGCTGGAGATGGAGCCAAGGCAGCGCTTTCGATGTATGATTTTTTAATTAAACAAAAAAGTAATAAATAAATAACAGTTAACAACAAACAATATATTATTAATTTCTAAATTATAATTTCTAATTTCTAATAAATGTCTAATGTCAAATTTAAAGTATCATCCTAAGTGCTCGGGGTTAGAATTAGGCATTAGGGGTTTTATTAGGAATTATAA
>CAZDKR010000075.1:0-1937 GCA_964506375.1 uncultured Gammaproteobacteria bacterium | reverse complement strand
TTTGTCTGTGTATGATTATCTAGTTAATAATAGAGAAATAAAGTAATAAAGAAATAGAGTAATAAGAAATGGCTTATATTCTTTTAAATCAATTAAAAGTTTATCAATTAAGTGTTGAGTTTAGTGATTTGGCTTGGAAGATATATAAAGGTTTGGGTTGGCAACTAAAAAAGATTATTGGGGATCAATTTATAACTAGTATTGACTCAGTGGGTTCTAATATTGCCGAAGGTTATGGTAGATATCATTATCTAGATAAAATAAAATTTTATTATAATGCACGGGGTTCACTTTTTGAATCAAAACATTGGATTGATTTACTTTATAGAAGAGAAATTATAAATCGAGAAAAGTATTTACAATTAGTAAAGAAATATAAAGATATACAAATAGGCTTAAACAGTTTAATTAATTCTACTTATAAGAAAAAAAGTGAATAAATATTACTTTATTATTTTATTATTTTAAATAAATGTTCCTTCATTCTTTCCACCCCAACCCCGTTTTTTTAGATTTAAGCTTTGTTCAAATCCATTGGTATGGGTTTTTAATTGCTTTAAGCATAGTTATTGCTTTTTTAATATTTTATAGATTGGCTAAACGCGCAGGGTTTAATAAAAATTTTATTTTTAATTTATCTTTCTGGCTGATAATTTGGGGCTTGATTGGTGCACGGCTTTACCATGTTTTATCAGAAATTGGCTATTATTTTCACCATCCATTAGAGGTGTTTTTTATTTGGCAAGGAGGGGTAGGAATTTTCGGTGCTCTGATGGCTGGAATATTAACTGTTTTTTATTTCTCTAGTAGGGTAATTAGCAATAATTCATCTTATTCACTAAATTCGCCTTTCATTAATGAAACAGAAATCAAGCGAATTAAGCAAATTAAGACAAATAAAAGTTACTGGTTATTGGTTACTGGTTATTGGTTGTTTTTGCTCAGTCTTCTTGCTCCACCCTTAGCTTTAGCTCAAGCCATTAGCCGCTGGGGTAATTATTTTAATCAAGAACTTTATGGCTTGCCAACAAATTTGCCTTGGTCAATTCCAATTAATTTAGAAAATCGTTTGCCTGGTTATGAAAGTTTTGAGTTTTTTCATCCTGTATTCTTGTATGAAAGTTTGTTTTGCTTTTTAATATTTCTTATCCTGAGTCTTTTGCTTTTGAAAAAACTAAAACATAAAGAATCTTGTGGATATACCCCAGGCCTGATATTCCTCCTTTATATTATATTGTATGGAACCTGGCGTTTCTTTATTGAATTTCTGCGCCTTGATCCTCAGCCAGTTTTTTTAAGCTTGAGACTAGGCCAGTGGACAAGTTTAATTTTTATTGCTTTTTCAATAATTTTGTATTTTAGTTGGAAGTTTAAACAACAAAAAATACAAAAGGAGCATTAAATCATTTAACCAAACTGCTGGAATTATTCTTGTTGTTTTGTTAAAAACACTGTTGCAACTGGCTTTAATTTTTTATTAATTTTGGCCTTAGTTTAATAGCTTAAGATACTTGATTTTTCTTAGACTACACTTTAACTCGTCTAGTTTCGTTTAGTAACATTTTAGATGATTTAATGCGTGTGATTTTTATATTTTTGCCTTTATGGTATAATATAATCAAGGCTGTGGATAATTATCTAAATATCAAAATCCAAATTACAAATAACAAATAAGTTTTGAATTCTAATAATCAAGATTCTAAATGTTTAAAATTTGGAATTAGAAGTTGTTTGGGTTTTATAATTTGGCACTTGGTTTTTTCGGATTTGATATTAGGATTTTGAATTTAATTTAATATATATCCCATATTTGTTCCGGACTTATGGAACATTATGGATGCATCCATAAAGGTCGACCAAATTAAATTAACAAATTAACAATTAACAAAAAACAATTAACAGTTAATAGAAATAATTATTTTCCTTAATGGTTACCT
>CAZDKR010000074.1:0-3251 GCA_964506375.1 uncultured Gammaproteobacteria bacterium | reverse complement strand
CACTAATCACTAACAACTCGTCGCTAAATAGCCCGTCTCCCACAATCAAATAAACTAAATCAGGAATTTCTTGCCAAACCCGGGGCAGTGCTTTGATAACATTATCAATACCTTTTGATTTAACCAATCTCGCCACTGTTAATAAAATCCTCTTTCCTTGTAAATTATATTTTCTTCTTAATTCTTCAACCTTTTTCCTGTTAACCTGATCGCGGCTTAAGACATTGACAGGATAAATAATTTTTATTTTTTCGGCCGGCAAACTAAAATCATTAATTAAAATATTTTTAGTAAACTGCGTATTGGCAGTTATGTATTCTGCATTTTCTAAAATTTTCTTAGCTAATTTGTGTTTTCTTGAGATTGATTTTGCCCTTAACAAATCATTGCCATGACAAGAGACATAAAAAGGAATCTTTAATAGTTTGCTAACGACAAAAACCGCAGTCCCGACCGGCAAAACCTGCCCAACCCACAACATTTCAATTCTTTCATCTTTTGCAATCTTGTAAACATGCCAAATTAACGGCAGCCAGTGAGGCCAGATGAGTTTAGAGAAAAAATTTTTATAATAAATTCTAAACTTGCAACTTGCAACCGACAACTTACAGTTTGCAGTCTTATTCATTAAAACAACAATTTTATCCGATGGCATTCTTTGCGCTAGATTGAAATAATAATTAGCAATGCCACCAACCAAAGGTGGGAAATCCATTGTCACAAGAAGCGTTTTTTTCATAATGATTTTATTAACGTTCTCGCAAACTACAAAGCGCGAAAGACAAAGTTAAAAATATTTATGAGCAAAGCTTAATCAAAGTTTTTGCGTTTTTCACTGCATAACCAGCAAAATCATTATTAAAATAAACATAAATATCATTGCCATCCTTCTGCCATTTTTTAACTTTTTGAGCCAGGTCTTCAAGCTCGCTCCGGCTATAGTTTGAGCTAAACATTCGTTTTGATCCGTGCATCCTGATATAAGCAAAATTGGACGTTATAGTTTCTGCCTTGGGAAAACGAGGCGAATCAGCAATTACCCAAGCGACATTATGCTCCTTCAGAAGTTTATAAACTTTTTCTTGGCACCAGCTTTTATCTCTAAATTCAAAAGCAAAGCGCAAAGGCAAATCAAATCTTTTTTCAAAAATAACAAAATAGTCAAGAAACCTTTCAACTCTTTTGACATTCTCAGAAGTGGCTTTAAAAGAAGGTGGAAATTGAAAAAGAAAGGGCCCTAACTTCTCTCGCAGACCCAAAGCGTTCTTTAAGAAGAGCTGCCAAGCTTCATTAACCTCCTTGAATCTTTTAATATGGGTAATAAAACGGCTGACTTTGACGGCAAAGATAAAATTTTGCGGTGTTGATTTGCGCCATTTTTCATAAGTGGCCAACTTTGGCAGGTGGTAAAAAGAATAATTAACCTCAGTGGTTTTAAAATTCTTGGCAAAATATTTCAACTTTTCTTCTGAAGAAAGATTTTTAGGATAAAAAACACTCTCCCAATGAGGATAAACCCAGCCAGAAGTGCCAATGTGCAAACTGCCAATTTTTTTCTTTTGCATTTTTTTATTTGCAATCGGCCTTTTTTAGATGACAAGCTAACTGCAGCAAAGGCCGATGAACTACCCACACCCATTAAGGCGCAACAATGGCCAATAATGAAAAGAAAAAGTTAGTTAAAAAGCCAATGAAGCAATTATCTTTTTCCAATTTTGAAAGACATAAACAAATCCTGAATATCATTTTTTTTAAGTCCAGAAATTAAAAACAGGGTCAAAAAGTAGGTCACAGCGCCCAAAACAGCCAGAATAACAAAATGTAATTTACCAAGAAGCGGATACAAAAGCGCGGACATAACCAAGGCGGCAAATAGCGACTTGGCAAAACTTAAAATCAAATATCTCTTATTGTACTTCACCACTTTTGGCACCGCCCAGAGGCCTAAAATTAAAATCACCAAAGTGCTGATTAACGAAGCGAGAGCAGCGCCATTATAGGTAAACTTAGGAATTAAAATTAAGTTTAAAATAATATTAATTAACACGGCAACTCCCACATTGAAAGTATTCCTCATCTGCCGAGAAGTAGCATTCAAAAATGAGCCAATAGGAAAAGTTAAAAAGATAAAAGTCAACGAAATCATTAAAATCTGCAAAGGTAAAATTGAATTTTTAAAATCATAACCAAAAACCTTTGGCACAAAATCCGGTGACAAGACAATAACTCCAGCGGCAATGGGAAATCCAATAATCATCAGGTAACGCATGGCTTTTTCAAAAGTTCTAGCCAATTTTTCTTTATCAGAAACAAAGTATTCTGACATAGCCGGAAAAAGAGCGGCTACAAACGCCAGAGGAATAAATTGGATAGCCAAAGTAATTTTAGAAGCCACAGAATAAATGCCAACATTGGCTTCGCAAGCGGCAGTATTAACACAGCCTAATTTTGATAAAAACACAGTATCAATTTGGGTGTTTAAACGAGCGAAAATTCCAGTTAAAGCAAATGGAATAGAAATTTTAATCAAATTTTTAATTAAACTTCTGTTGCAGGCTATTCTGGGCACAACTTTTAAACGATAGCGCATTTGGAAGTATGAAAAAATGAAATTAAATGAACTGGCTAAAACCATTGCCAGAACCAAATAAACTACGTTTAATTTTAAATACAAAAAAGTCAAGCCAACAACAACCAAAAGTGTCTGAAATAAAATAATTCCCAGACTCTCATATTTCAAATTTTGATTGCCGCGCAAAGTGCTCCAAAAAGTAGTGGAAAAATTATCCAACAGCATAACCAGGCCTGTTAAATAAACTAAGGTTTTTGTTAATCCTGGATAGCCAAGTAGATTAATTAAAACCACAATTAAGCCATAAACAAAAACTGTTAAAATGACTTTCACCCCTAAAATGTTTGAGAGCAAATCTTTAATCCTGTCCCTGTTTTTAGCAATTTCCCTGGTCAATACTGGAGAAAGTCCCAAATCAACTAAAACTGAAAAAATTGTGGTAAATGAAAAAGCAAAAGTGTATTTGCCTAAATCTTCTACTCCCAACCCGCGGGCTAAAAATGTAAAATAAACAAAAGCCAGCACTTTTTGGAAAATTAATGCCGTGGTGTAGTAAGCAGTGTTTTGGGTGATGGTTTTTGAACGCATCACTTGAATTAATCAATTTATTTGTCAAACAATTAAAATGTTGACAAAAATTTAAATTTGTGTTTAAATTAATTATATTAATTATATATTA
>CAZDKR010000073.1:0-3254 GCA_964506375.1 uncultured Gammaproteobacteria bacterium | reverse complement strand
AAACAGCACCTAGTACTCCATTTACAAACTTGCCTGATGATGAACCACCAAAAGTTTTCGCCATTTCAATCGCTTCATTAATTACCACCTTGGGCGGCACTTCTTTTTCAAAAAGCAACTCATAAATTCCTATCCGTAAAATATTGCGATCAATAATTGTTATTTTATCAATCGGCCACTCAGGTGCGTATTTAATAATAACTTCATCAATCTCTGGCAAATGTTTGGTCACTCCTCTAACCAATCTTTCTACAAAACTAACATCCTCAATACCAGAAGCATATTCTTTTATGTTTCTTTCAATTAAGTTCTGCAGTTTTTGCGAACGATGATTAAAATCCCACTCGTATAATGTCTGCATTGCTATTGTTCGTGATAAGTGTCTATTTGACATTTTTAGCCTATCCCAAGGCCCCGCAAAGCGAGACCAAAGGACTCTGTTGAATAAAATAAATTGAAATTAGTTGTTGGAAATTGGAAATTAGTTATGGAAAATGGAAATTAGAAATTAGTAAATTACTTTCCCTGCCTGACCAATTTCCAATTTCTAATTTCTATTACCAATTTCTAATGCCCAATAACTAATTTCTTTTCAGTTGCTTTTTCTTTTCCTTCCCAGCCATTTTTTCCTCTTTTGCCCTCTTGCTCCCTTTTTTAATCTTAATTTTAATCACATCCCTTTTTTTATAAGTTCCGCAAAACGAACAGGCTGTATGCGGCCTGACTGGGCGTTTACATTTAGGGCAAATGCTCAAATTAACTCTCTTTTGTTTAATCGCAGCCCTTCTTTTTCTTTTTCTTGATTTGGTATGCTTTTGGGTTGGATGAGGCATATTGGTCTAAAATTTATAAATTACATCCAATGACTAAATATATTCTATACTATATTTATTCCTTTGGCAAGCCCTTTTATTTTTTTATGAAACTGCTAAAATAAAAGTAGTAAGCGATCTCGCGCGATTCCATACCCCATGAACCCAGAATCTGCGCAAACTCGTTTAAATAGTTATGTCCCGCAGAAAAAAATATAAAATCAAACGGCCGGAATTAAACCTTTCTCCTGAGACAAAACGGGATATTTTTTCTGTTGTCATTTTTGCAATTGCTTTTTTTAGCCTGTTTTCTATATTTAACCTAACCGGTTCTTTTGGCCAAATCATAGACAAATTCTGGCAAATGGTTTTTGGTTGGGGTTGGTGGCTTTGGCCTTTTGTCTTAATCATAATTGGTTATTTAATTATTAATTTAAAAAAATATGAAATCAAGCCTATCCGTTGGCTTGGGTTGTTTTTATTCATTCTAACCTTTTCGGGTTTGTTGCAGCTTTTTGCCAAAGATAAAACTTATGAGGCGGCTAAACTTGGGCAAGGAGGCGGCCTTGTTGGCTATATTGCCTCAACACCTTTAGAAAAAATTGCCAGTTTTTGGGGAGCATTAGTTATTTTGATAGCCCTCTTTCTAATCTCCCTGCTTTTGTTCTTTGAAACATCTTTTAACAACATTTTAAGCAGATTACATTTGCCCAAAATTAATTTTCTTTACCAAATAAAAGAAAAAATTAAACAGAAAAAACAAGAAAAGGAATTAAAAAGCTATGAAGCCCAAGAAATCGGCTTTGAACAAAAAGAAATTCCTAATACAGAAACACAAGAGCGCGAAAACAACGTAGAAGAACCAAAGGACAAGGAAGATGTAGAACTTGAAGATGTTGGCAGTCAAAAAGAAATGTTTCCCCAAACAAAAAGGCACTATCCTAAAATTAATATACCTCTTGATTTATTAAACGGCAAAATGTCAAAACCAGCTTCAGGCGACATTAAAGCCAACCAAGAAGTTATAAGAAAAACATTAAAGCATTTTGGCATTGAAGTTGAAATGGGTAGCGTCTCAATTGGCCCAACAGTCACCCAATACACTTTAAAACCCGCTGAAGGTATTAAGTTGTCGCAAATTACCACTCTCTCTAATGACCTGGCTTTAGCTTTGGCAGCCCATCCTATTAGAATTGAAGCGCCTATCCCGGGCAAATCTTTAGTTGGTATTGAAGTTCCTAATCAAAAAGTGGCGCTGGTTTCCCTAAAAGAAATTTTATCTTCAGAAGAATTTAGAAACCGAGAATCAAATTTAATGATTGGTTTGGGCAAAGACGTATCTGGCAAACCGCAGTTGGCAAATTTGGAAAAAATGCCGCATCTATTAATTGCCGGCTCAACAGGCTCTGGAAAAACAGTTTGTTTAAATTCAATTATCATTTCTCTTCTATATCAAAACCAGCCCGAAAATCTGAAATTAATCTTAATTGACCCAAAAAGAGTTGAGCTTCCTTTGTACAACGGCATCCCTTACCTAACCTGCCCCGTGATCACTGATGTTAAAAAAACAGTTAATGCCCTCAGATGGACAGTCAAAGAAATGGACAGAAGATTTCAAGTTTTATCAGAAGCCAACAAAAGAAATATTGCTTCATACAACAATTCAAATCCTGTTGAAAAAATGCCTTACTTAATTTTAGTAATTGATGAATTGGCTGATTTGATGGCGGTTGCCGCCCCAGAAGTGGAGTCAGCCATCATTAGACTTTCGCAAATGGCGCGCGCTGTGGGCATTCATTTGGTGGTTGCTACTCAAAGGCCGTCAGTTGACATTATTACCGGTTTGATTAAAGCCAACATTACTTCCAGGATTGCTTTTTCAGTGGCTTCCATTACTGACTCTCGGACTATCTTAGACCATGCTGGAGCAGAAAAATTATTAGGCCGAGGAGATATGTTGTTTATCACCCCAGAACTCTCAAAGCCAAAGAGAATACAAGGCGCTTATGTTTCTGACAACGAAATTGAACGTTTAGTTAAATACCTGAAACAGAAAGGTCAACCTGAATACAATGAAGATGTCACTAAATTGCCAGTCTCAACAGAAATTGATGAATACAAAGAGTATGGCAGAGAAGATGTATTATTACCAGAAGCTAGGGAAATAGTTATTCAGGCGCAAAAAGCTTCGGCTTCCTACTTGCAAAGACGGTTGCGGATCGGCTATGCCCGCGCCGCTCGTCTGTTGGATTTATTAGAAAAAGAAGGTGTTGTTGGCCCAGCTGATGGCGCTAAAGCAAGAGAAGTCTTGGTTAAGCCGACAAATGAGTTTACGTATGACAAGGAGGAAGACGAAGAAATGGAAAATAATAAAGAAGATGAAAATGAAAGTAACCAGTAACGAGTAACGAGCAACGAGTAATATGAATGAAATAATTAGAA
>CAZDKR010000072.1:0-3269 GCA_964506375.1 uncultured Gammaproteobacteria bacterium | reverse complement strand
TCTATAAACTTACGATATAACGTTATATCGCAATATCGCAATACTTTATATTGCAATACTTCTAAAATTTTTTCACCAAAGATGGTGAATTTTAATTTTCCTTGCCAACCCATTTTTTGAATGCTAAAATTAAATTATGAGCTTTGAGCAATTGGAAAAACAAAAATCGCCAGAACTAATGTCAATGCCTGAAGTCAAAACAGAAGTTAATCAAGGGTATTTTTGGTACACGTTTTTACAAAAAGCGACTAATCCAAACTGGGAACAATTAAGTGGCGAACATAAATTTTCAAAAGAATTAGATGAATATTTTGATAAACATAAATTGGACAAGGAATTAAAACAAAAATGGCAGGAAATAATTACTAAAATTAGTAATGACGAAATTTTATTTTGGTTTTCTTTGGCTGCCAATAATCCAGAATTAGAAGAGAGTGTTTTTGAAGAAATTGAAAAGTACAAAGATTTTAAAAAAGAAGAAGCAAAAGAATTATTTCAAGAATTCAAATCTGTTATCAATGAATTTAAAGAAAAACATTCAGACATTTGGCATTTATTAGAACCACATTTAAAAGAAGATTTAGAAAAACGCAAGAAATCAACCGAAGAAAAAGAAATAATCCAGGACTGTTTGGATTATTTTAAACCCAAAAAAGAAACAAGTGATATTCAAGAAGTAAATTATTTGCCAACCAATTTTTTAATCAAAACAACCAAAGGTTCTGGATTTAAGGCAAAAAATAAAGGTATAATCATTTCTCACATTGATAACTCATCAAGCAAAAGGCATGAATTTTTGCATTTTATTATTAATCCAATCACAGAAAAGATGAATTTATCACCAGCTCAAGAAAAAAAGATAGTTGCAATGGCAAGTAGAAAATTAGTTATTGATCAAAAGTATGGGGAACATCCAAAATCATTATTAAATGAAAGTTTGATTAGGGTTTATTGTGGTTTAGTAGAAAATAAGCCGCTTATGAATTTAGAAAATTTTAAAAAATTGGTTGATAAATTAGATGCTGAGCAGTTTAAAAAAATCAAAAGGGAGAAAAAAGAAAATTTTGATAAAATGGGCATAAAAAATTTAGAAGACTTAAAAAGCAAAGCAGAAGAATATTTTGAAAAAAATTTAAAGGACGAATTAGCAGAAAAGGTTTATCAATTATACCAAAACTTTAATCAAGAAAAACAAAGAAATCCAAATTTAACTTTTGAGGATTACTTTTTAGAGAGTTATGAAAAAGTTTTGGGATTGTAAATTTATTTTATTATTTTTGTCTATGGGATCCTGTGCCCCGATTTCATCAGGATCTGGAACAAAAACATGAAGATAGCTTTAATCCATGACATATTAGTTCAAGAAGGCGGCCAAGAGAGGGTTCTGCATGCTTTACAAGAGCTGTTTCCAGAAGCGCCGACTTTTGTTCTGATTTTTGATAGAGATAAAAAAGAGAAATACTATAAAAACAGAGATATTCGAGCCACTTTCTTGCAGAAAATGCCTGGTATTGAAAAAAAGTATCAGTGGTATCTGCCACTGATGGCCACAGCCATTGAATCCCATAACTTAAAAGGGTTTGATTTAGTTCTTTCTTCTAGCTCCTCATTTGCTAAAGGTGTTATTTGCAAACCGGAAACACTGCATATTTGCTATTGCCACACCCCAACTAGATACTTGTGGTCTGATCCACAAGGTTATATTGAAGATTTGCCATACCCTAATTTTATTAAGAAATTTTTACCATTCTATTTATCAAACCTTAGAAATTGGGACTGGGCAGCAGCTCAGAGAATTGATTATTTTTTAGCCAATTCTAATGCGGTTAAAGAAAAGATTAAAAAGTATTATAACCAAGATGCCCGTGTGATCTATCCTCCAGTTGATGTTAATAAGTTCTATATTTCAAAAAAAGTAGAGGATTACTACCTTATCGGAGGACGCCTGGTGCCTTACAAAAGATATGATTTAGCAATCCAGGCATTTAATAAGTTAAACATTCCTTTAAAAATTTTTGGTATCGGACCTGAGTACGAAAGATTAAAAAAAATGGCTAAAAAAAATATTGAATTTTTAGGCGAAGTTACAGAAGAGGAAAAAGCAAAACTCTTTTCAAAATGTGTTGCCTTTATAAATCCTCAAGAGGAAGATTTTGGTATTACAGCAGTTGAAGCCATGGCCTCTGGTCGCCCAGTGATTGCTTATAAGAAAGGGGGTGCTTTAGAAATTGTGATAGCCGGGAAGAGTGGTGAATTTTTTGAGGACCAGGTATGGGAAGATTTGGCTAATACTATAATCCACTTCCAGCCAGAAAAATATAATCCTTATGAAATTAAAAATTATGCTGAAAAATTTAGTAAGCAGAGGTTTCTCAAAGAAATTAAAAGTTTTGTTAATGAGGCAAGGACGGGCAGGAATCAAGAAAAACCAATAGTGTGAAACTTTTTAAAGATTTATGTTCTTAAAAAGGTTATTTATTATTTTTGATCAAAAACAATAGTCAATTCATTAATTCTTGTTTAAAGTTGGTATTTTAAAATTATTTTTAGTCATTCTGTCAATAAATAAAATTCCTTCTAAATGATCAATTTCATGTTGCAGGACTCGAGCCGGAAGCCCGCTAATTTTTGTTTTGTGCTCCTGGGTATTAAGGTCAATATATTTTAAGGTTATTGTAGCTGGTCGTTTAACTTGACCAAAAATACCTGGCAGAGAAAGACATCCTTCTTCCATAATATTTTTTCGCCAGGATTTTCTAATTATTTTAGGGTTAATAAACTCTTTTGGCTTGTTGTCTATATTAACTACCACAACCCTAATTAATTTATTAACTTGGGGCGCAGCCAGGCCAATGCCATCATTTTTTATCATGGTTTCGCCTAAATCCTGGACAAATTTTTTAAATTCAGGATTTAAAATTTCCTCGTGAGTGAGCTCGCGAGATTTTTGTCTTAATGTTGGATGGGGGTAGGTGAGTATGTTAAGAGTCATAGCTTTGTTGTTTTAATGTCGCTCCATTTTTTATTTAAAAAATTAAATCAATTTTTCTGGATCGACATCAATAATAAAATCATTGGGAACAAATTTAGCGATTTTTATGACTGGAAAATCAGGATCTGTTTTAATAATGACACAGCATCTAAATTTACCCCGAATTTTTTTAGGATAATTTTCAAAAGGTCCTAAAATTTCAATATTTTTAACTTTTTCTTTTAGTTCTTGGATAACTTTTTTTGATTTCTTTAAAGCCTTTTTCTCTTCTTTATCT
>CAZDKR010000071.1:0-3295 GCA_964506375.1 uncultured Gammaproteobacteria bacterium | reverse complement strand
AAGATTGCCATTTTTTACCTTATCACATTAAAAAAATTTGGCAAGTCAGGGAAATGGTGTTAAAATTAAATAACACACAATCCACAATAAACTTGTCTGTTGGCGGGCAAGTTTATTTGCAAGCAGGGCGGGCCTGTCCAAGCGGATTTGCAATGAGCAATTTTAAAACCATTTTACTGATTTGCGGATTATTCGCCCCAGTTATTTTTTATGTCAATTTTAACTAAAATCTTTGGCGATGCCAATCAAAAAATAATCAATCAACTTCAAGGGAGAGTTGATGAAATAAATAAGCTTGAAAATAAATTCAAGAAATTTTCTAATGCAGATTTTAAAAGAAGAACAGAGGAGTTTAGGAAAAAGTTAAAAGATAAGACCTTTGATGAACAGCAAAAAATCCTTGATGATATTTTACCCGAGGCGTTTGCTATGGTGCGCGAAGTTGCTAAAAGGACATTGGGTCAAAGGCATTATGATGTCCAATTAATAGCCGGCATAGTTTTGCATCAAGGCAACATTGCAGAAATGAAAACTGGTGAAGGCAAGACCTTGGCTGCCACTACTGCAGTTTACCTGAATGCTTTAACCGGCCGCGGCGTGCATGTGGTCACAGTTAATGACTACTTGGCTAGGAGAGACACAGTTTGGATGGGGCAGATATACGATTTGCTAGGAATGACGGTTGGATGCCTTAACCATGAAAGTGCCTATCTTTATGATCCTTCTTTTAATAAATCCGAAATCCGAAATCCGAAATCCGAAGCAAATTCAAAATTCAAAATTCAGAATTCAAAAAACAGAGATTCGAAATTAGATTTAGATCAAGAAAGAGATGAATTGGGAAGTTTTAAAGTTTTTGAAGAGTTTTTAAGGCCAGTGGAGAGAAAACAAGCCTATGCGGCTGATATAACTTATGGCACCAATAATGAATTTGGCTTTGATTATTTGCGGGACAATATGGTTCAAAGCCTGGAGCAAAAAGTGCAACGGGAATTGCACTATGCCATTGTTGACGAAGTTGATTCAATTTTGATTGACGAAGCCAGAACCCCACTTATTATTTCAGCACCTGACGCAGAGCCAACTGAAAAGTATATTGAGTTTGACCGGATGGTTAAAAAATTAAAAGAAGGTGAGGATTACAATGTTGATGAGAAAATGAAAGCTGTCACTTTAACAGAAGAAGGTATAAGAAAGCTAGAAAAAATGATGGGCATAGGAAATATTTACACTGACCGTGGTATTCGTGAAGTGCATCACATTGAGCAGGCACTTAAAGCTAACTGCCCAAAATTATTTAAAAAAGATATAAATTACGTGGTTAAAGACGGCGAAGTAATTATCGTGGATGAATTTACCGGCCGCTTGATGTTTGGCCGCCGCTATTCAGATGGACTTCATCAGGCAATTGAAGCTAAAGAAGGGGTGGAGATTAAACAAGAATCAATCACTATGGCCACCATTACTTTTCAAAATTATTTTAGAATGTATCGAAAACTGGCAGGCATGACCGGTACAGCTGCCACAGAGGCAGAAGAGTTTTCAAAAATTTATAATTTAGATGTGATTGTTATTCCGACTAATAAGCCTATGATTCGCCAAGATAAACCCGATGTTATTTTTAAGACTCAAAAAGAGAAATATAAAGCAATAGTAGAAGAGATAAAATCGAGGCATGAATTGGGGCAGCCAGTATTAGTTGGCACTATTTCAATTGAAAATAATGAACACCTGTCTCATATGTTATCTCGCGAAGGGGTTGAACATAAAGTTTTAAATGCTAAACACCACGAAAAGGAAGGTGAAATCATTGCCCAAGCAGGCAGGAAAGGCGCGGTCACAATCGCTACTAATATGGCTGGTCGGGGCGTGGACATTGTTTTAGGCGGCAATCCGCCTGATCCTAATGAACAAAAAGAAGTTTTGGCCTTAGGAGGTTTGCATGTGATTGGTACAGAACGGCATGAATCAAGAAGAATTGATAATCAGCTTAGAGGTCGGGCAGGTCGGCAAGGCGACCCTGGCTCGTCACAGTTTTTTGTTTCTATGGAAGACGATTTGATGAGGATTTTTGGCGGGGAAAGGATGAAAAGCATAATGCAGACTCTGGGTGTGCCAGACGGGATGCCGATTGAAAATAAAATGATTTCCCGCTCTATTGAAAAGGCGCAGAGAAAAGTTGAGGGGCATAATTTTGATATTAGAAAACACTTGGTAGAGTATGATGATGTGATAAATAAGCATAGAGAAGTCATTTACAAGAAACGCAATGAGATACTGGGATTAGGGAACAAGGAGCAAGGGACAAGAGACAAAGAACAAGAAACAAGGGAAATGGGAGAAGGGGCAAGAAATAAAGATTTAATTTTAGAGTATATTAAAGATGAAATAGAAAATGTGGTGAATTTTCATACTCAAACAGAAGATGAGAACAGCTGGAACTTGGAAGAAATTTATGAAACAATGGATACGATTTTTCCAGTGCCATTGGAGGTGAGAATTAAATTGGAAGAAATAAAAGAGACAGCTAACAAAAAGCAATTAACAATTAACAAGAATAAAGGCCAAAGTACCCGCGAGCAACTGATAGATTACCTTTATGATTTAGCGGTTAAGGAGTATAATAAATTGGAGGAGAGGATTAATAATGACGAGAATCTTAAAAATCAAATTCAGGATAATCAGGAGCCAATGAGGGTAATTGAAAAGATGATATTACTTCGGTCAATTGATATGTTGTGGGTAGAGCATATTGACGCTATGGACCATATGCGGCAGGGAATAGGTTTGCGGGGCTATGGTCAAAAAGATCCGTTGGTTGAATATAAAAAAGAGGCGCATCGGATGTTTCAAAAATTATTGGCTAATATTAGAAAACAGGTTGTTTATTCAATTTTTAAAGTGGGATTGGTGCCTGTACCACCAGTTGAGCAGCAAAAGGGTTTGGAAATGAAAGGGGCAGCAAAGACATCTGACGAAGTTAAGAAATTAGAAACTCGCCCCGATATAAAGCCAGGGTCTCCGCTTCGCTTTGAAAATCAGAAATTAGGGGAAGGGAAAACAAGTTTTTCAGGGCCTGCCGGGGTTGGTGCAGTTTCTTCAACTTCAAGTATTAAACCTGCTCCTGTTGAGAGGCAAGAAAAAAAGAAAAAGATTGGAAGAAACGATCCGTGCCCCTGCGGTTCTGGCAAGAAGTATAAGAAATGCTGTGGAGCGTGATAGGCCACCTGTGCTTGCTTAAACCTGCCTTAAAGGCAGTTAATACTCTTTAGGGTGGCCAATTTAAAAATTAAAA
>CAZDKR010000070.1:0-3428 GCA_964506375.1 uncultured Gammaproteobacteria bacterium | reverse complement strand
TTAGACCCGCGATTTTCCCGACATCACGTCGGGACACCTTAAACCGCTAGGCCAACCCTCTGCCTCAATTTTTCTACTTCTTTCCCGAAGCTTTCCGGCATAACGTCGGAGAGGTCAGGGCTCGGATTTTGCGTCAGGGAAATCACTAAGCCAATCCTTGATAAAAATGAGAAAAACATTGGTCAGCTGCGCTGCATTCTAATTGGCAAGGAGGAGGCTGTGGCTTATTAGTATTCCATAATATAACTTGTCATATCAGTATTCCATAGTACAATTTATCATACCGTTCTGTTTCGTGCCAGTATGATTGACATCTCGTGGTTATGCCTAGAATTTTGTCCTAAATACTTAGACAGGATCAAGACAATCCTTAATTAGTCTAAATTATTGCAATCAATATAACTAAAAATTATTTAAAAAATTATTTAAGTCGTAATACAGGGAAGTTGCGAGCGCAAATTAATAAAGGAACAATAAAAATATCTTAAAGGGTAATGCCCAGCGTTATGGCTGTCAAACTGGAACTGCCCACAAATTATTCTTTTTCTGCCTTTGTTAGCGGAGAAAAAGGGTCAGGTATTTTGGTATTTTCTTGAATCTGAGAAGTTTTTTTATATCGGAAGTTTTTTAGGACTTTATCCCAAAGGGCGCTGTCAACTACTTCAAGGGCGACTTGGTTCCTTAGAATATAAACCACTTGGGCCTGAATCAAGGTGCGATAAAAATTATCATATAGAAACATGGCTGTCATACCCAAGGAAATAATGGCTAAGGTGATTATTAAATAATAAATATATTTTGTTAGGTATCTAAGTTTCATGTGTTTAGTCTTTTAATTATTATTTCCAGTAAGTTACCCCAGAAATATAAGCATTTATCTCTGGATTCAAATCAGATTTCTTAAATGTTTTCTTCGGGATTTTGAAATTTCCTATCTGTTCAAAAGGTTCTGCATGCGGATTATAGAATTTCAAATGATCAATGTTAAAATAATAATCCATTGTTTGGATTTGATCAAGATAGGTAATAATTTTTGGAAAAGTGCCGATTAATTTTAGTTCAACCCTCATAGTTTGGTAATTTGCCGCTTGTTTGTTTTTCTTATTGTCATCTTTTATATCAATTATTTGTTCAATGTTTTGGGCTTGAGCTATTTTTTCCAAAGAAGTTATAAATTTTAATTCTTCTCCTCGCCGATTAAAGATATTATCAAGAATTTTAATTTGATCTTTGATTTTATTATAATCTCGGTGGGATTTTCTAATACTTTGACCGCGCAAGTATAGTTTTTCTAAAGCTACCCGCTGTTTATAAATGCTGTTATTAAGTCGTTTTATATCCCTGATAGTGGGCAGAATAATAAAGATAACAATTCCTAAGGTTATTAGGCCAGTAAGAGGAATAATAATGAATTTTTGTTTAGTAGTCATAGTTGTTTTATTCTAATAATTACTTGTTTCCATTTTGTTTTAGACTCATTTCCAGCTTGAAATTTAAATTTTTGGCTGAGAGTAAATTTGAGAGCGGAGACTTGATATTGCAGAAAAGGCCTGAATTTTCCAAGCGCTGTTTAAATGTTAAGAAGGCGTCTCTGGTCAAGGATTTGCCTTGAAGGGTGATTAAATTTTTGTTGGAGTTGATTTCTAAATTAGTAATCTGCACTTCGTCTTGAGGTGTTAATTTACTTAGGGTAAGCAATATTTTTACCCAGTTAATGTTTTTTTCTTGAATACTTTCAATTATTTTTAAATTTTTATTAACCCGCCTGATTTTTTGAGTAATTATTTCGTCGCTTTTTACAATTGATAAGCTGTTTTGACTGATTTGAATAAAATTTTTGATTAAAATAAGATGGCAAATTAAAAGGATAATGCTTAAAATAGCGCCTAACAAGAGCAGGGAATAGGTTATATCTTTGCTTATTAAAATTATTTGGTTTCTAACCAAATTTTTTTTATCTTGAATTGGCAGAAGATTGAGAGTAGTCATTTTTCAAATTTATTCGTCGATCAGAATAACACTATTTAATAATCTTTAATAAAAAATGATCTTAAGGCTAATCCGATAGCCGTTGTGTAACTATGTATTTTTTTCTGAGGTATCTTTTTTTCGTTATTTAAATTAATCATTGGGTTGGCAATATTAACTTTCATATTTAACTGTTTTGAAATTTCTAAACCAAGACCCGGCAAGTTGGCTGACCCGCCAGTTAAAATTATTTCATAAGCCCTGTGATGATCTGGAAAATGGCCTTGATAGAATTCTTTGGCTTTAATTATTTCTTGGCAGAGTTCTCCAATGGCAGGTTTTAAAATTTTTCTAATTCGCGCTCTGCCTTTTTTTTCTGACAAGCCATAAATCATTTTTAATTTTTCTGCTTTTTCAAATTCTAGGTTTAATTTTTTACTGATTAAATTAGTTAAATAATTGCCGCAGGTTTTTAAACTGGTTGTGAATTTGATAGTTTGGTCAGCCCAGACAATCAAACCGGACCGGCAAGCGCCAAAATCAACAACTAAGCAAACTAACCCTTTTGGGATTTTGGTGACTGGAGCGTGACTTTGTTGCTGCTTGTTTTTTGATTTTTTAAAAGCTTTTAGTAAATTATAAAAATTGCATTCCTTGAGCAAAGCTGGTTTTTTTGAAAAATAATTATTTTTAGGGAAAATAGCCCTGATGATAGCTTGTGCCTCAATTTCTAAAGCCACTGGCAGCAAACCACTCTTTTTCAATAATTGACTGAATTCATTAACTGTTTGTTTAGGCGCTACGCCAATTAAAATTTCAAAGTTGTTGCCCTTTTGAGCAATGATTTGCCAATCAAAATAAACATTTTCAACTGGCAAAGGAATATGGCGGGGAAGCTCTTGTTTTACAAGTTCACTTAGTTTCTCTTTTTGTTGGTGGTTTTTTTCAGGAGTTGTGACATTGATTAACTTAATAAAAGTTTTTGTTTCTGGCAGACAGGCGACTACATAATTGTGAGTAATTTTGGGCTGGCAACTATTAATTAATTTTTTAATATTTTTTATCAATTCAGTTTCGTTTTTGATTTCTCCAGCGCTTAGTATGCCGGATGGCAAATCAATTTTGCGCCAGCTCTTCAAACTTAAACCCCGGCTGGTATTAATTATTTGCACCAGTTTAAGCGATTCGTCTGAAATATCTAGACCAAAAGGGTTGAATGTGGAGCTAAAGAAAGACATGTTATAATAATTTTTAAATTTTTAATTTTTAATTTTTTAAATAATTTTAAATTTTTAATACGCTTTAATGTATTTTAATAATGCATTTTTTTAATTTTTAACAGAAGCATAAATTAAGTTGATTAAAAGATGGCGGATTCTGATTAAAACAAGAGTATGTTATTTTTCCGTTATCTCCTCCCATTGCAAGAATTTATAATCCCCAACAGTTGGAAATCCGGG
>CAZDKR010000069.1:0-3453 GCA_964506375.1 uncultured Gammaproteobacteria bacterium | reverse complement strand
GTCTTCCTTTTTGTTTAAGGGCGACTTATTAATAATATTATTGATTTCCTGCTTTAATTCAGCAAAACTTAAGCCAGATTTTGTTTTGCTATTTTTAATATTCTGCAAATTTAATTTTAAACTATAAAACCAAAAACCGGTTATAACAAGCAGGCAGATGGCAAATAAGATGTAGAGCTTTTTCTGATTAGACATAGGTTTTAGAATGTTATCCTGAGCAAACAAATTGAGCGAGGGGTTCCCTGGAATAAATTTGAAATCCGAATATCGAACCCCTAAATAATATTTAAATTCAAAATTTAAATAATTAAAAGATTTTTGGATTTAGGATTTATTTAGAATTTAGGATTTCGTGCTTTGGATTTTAAAGACAGAATCCCTCGGTTTTTTGATCCCGCGCCTGCAGGATCGGGGCTTTTTAGAATGACATTATATGCCTACGGCTTTAGTATTATTAGCTTTGTTTCTTCCTGCGGCAGATTCTTTTTCTGAATTTTAAACTTACCTGTTATTTCTTCTGCTTTTAGCCCCATTTCTTTAACAAATTTATTAACTCCGTCAATATTTAATTTCAGCCCTTGGATTTTGTAATGCATTGGGATAATAATTCGGGGTTCAATTTGTGAAATAATGTTTGAGGCGTCTTTGGCATCAATGGTATAAGTGCCGCCAACAGGAATTAATAAAATATCAACATTTCTAAGCTGTTCAAGTTGTCCGTTTTCCAAAGTTTTTTGCCCTAAATCACCTAAATGGGCCAGCCAAATGCCTTCGGTTTCAATAAGATAAATAGTATTTTCGCCCCGTTCAGCGCCCTGGTTATTGTCGTGATAGGAAGGAATGCCGTATATCATTACGCCTTTAATTTCATATTCGCCCGGTCCTGAAATGACAAAAGGTTCGGGAGATAACCCCGTGCCTTTAATTAGCTGTATGTTGTTATGGTCAGGGTGATCGTGGCTGATTAATAAAATATCAGCCCCAAATTTTGATGGTGTTTTTAGACCATAATTTTTATGATACGGGTCAATGGCAATGACTACATCTTCACCTTTTTGGTTTTTGGTGTTTATTTTAAAAAATGATTGACCATACCAATGAAGTTGCATAATTGTTAGATAAATATGCTAATTAGAATGCGAATTTAGGCAAATCTAAGTGCAAATTTAATTACTTTGATGCTTTAATAATAACAGATTATATGAAGAAAGGCAAGGTTGATATCTGATAATTTTGGTATTAAAAAAGCCCATATTTGGACTGAAGATTTTAAAATAATTTAAACTAAGTTGCAGTATGCTGATTTTAAAATCAATATATTGTCATTTTTTAATTTTAATATAATTTTTGGCATTTGTTTTTTAGATATTTAATAATTGGTGCTAAAGATTTGGCCATTTTTTTGTCTTTTTGACTGATTTCAACATAGGTAATAAAAAGTTTTTGGAGAACTCCTATTGTAAATTCTCTGCCATTTTGTTTAATTAAGATGTTTATATAGTCATCAGCCATTTTTTGGAAATTTTTAAAACTATTGCTTTTTTTGTCAAACGACGCGTTAAAAAGCTGTGTTAGGTGTTTGCATTTCTGGTAAAACAGCAGATCCAGCTCTTCTTGGGTTAGAGCAATATTTTTTCTTTCTAATTTTTCTATTTCCTGCTTGATTTTTTCGTAGAATTCTCCTTCTGGCCCGCCTTCTGCCCAAAGTATTGCTAATTCATTTTTGATGCTTTTTAACAAGTTTCTTTTTTCTTCTGGTTCTTCAGTAGTTTTTAGAGTGGTTTTGACAAAGTCAAAAAAATCATCAATCCGTTGATTTTCCGGAACATCTTTTTTAATTAGAAATTTTATAGCCGTATTTACAAATTCTTCTTTTTTGGCCATTTTTTTGGCCTTTTCTTGCTCAACAATTCTATTGGCTATATCAATAATGTTTTCAGTCCTTGGCATTTTTTTGGATAATTTAACAAAATTAGTTATAATTAGCCAGTAGATTATGAGATAATCATATCATGATTTTAAAAATTTGCCAAAAATTTTAATCTTTGATAAGATAGAATCTGAGTAATGAGTAACAGGTAATGTGTAATGTGGGATAAAATTACTTATTACACATTACACATTAATTTTATTTTATGAAAAAAGATAAAAATGGAACAATTATGGATGAATTGATGGACAGCAAAGAAGCGGCTACTATTCCTAAAGTTGGCGATTTAATTAAAGCCAAGGTTTTGTCTGTGGGCAAAAACGAAGTTTACCTTGACATTGACGGGTTGACTACCGGATTAGTTCGTGGAAGGGAGTTGGCTGACGGGCCAAACCAAATTCCCGATTTAAAAGTTGGTGATGAGGTCATAGCTACTGTTTTAGATCAAGAAAATGAAAAGGGGTTGTTAGAGCTTTCTTTTCGTTCAGCCGGGCATCAAAAAACCTGGCAGGATTTGCAAAAAATAAAAGATAATAAGGAGACTGTGGAAGTAAAGGTAAAAGAGGCTAACAAAGGCGGCTTGTTGGTAAGCTTGAACCAGAGTGTGGGCTTTTTGCCTGTTTCCCAGTTAAGCAAGGAACATTATCCTCGGGTTGAAGGAGGGAATAAAAGTAAAATTTTGGAAAAACTAAAATCATTAGTCGGTCAGACATTAAAAGCAAAAATAATTGACTTAAATGAGGAAGAAGACAAGATAATTTTTTCTGAAAAAGAAGTTTATGCCCAAGATAAAAAAGAGCAATTGAAGAAATATAAAATTGGCGATGTTGTTGAGGGTACAATTGTTGGTTTAGTGGATTTTGGTGTTTTTATTGAATTTGATCAGAGTTTGGAGGGTTTAATTCATATTTCAGAATTGGCTTGGCGGCGGATTGACCATCCCAGAGATTTGTTTAAAGTAGGAGACAAAATCAAAGCGCAAATAATCGGCATTGAAAATGAACGGGTAACTTTGTCAGCCAAAAACTTGATTGAAGATCCTTGGAAAAAGGCGGTTCTTAAATATCAAGTGGGCCAGATTGTTAAAGGCAAAGTCATAAAGACTGACAATTTTGGCGCTTTTGTGGAATTAGACCAAGATATTCATGGCTTGGTTCATATTTCAGAGCTTTCAGATAAAAAAATTGATAAACCGGACGAGGTGGTTAAGGTTGGCGAGAGTTATGATTTTAAAATTGTTTCAATTGAACCTGAAGACCACAGGCTCGGCCTTTCAATGAAGGCGGTTAAAGAAAATCAAAAATAAAATATCAAAGATTAAAAGCATATATTAAAAATGTAAAAATATTAAGGCATAAAAATTCTTAAGTTTTTGGTTTGTGTTTTTATCTTTTATTTTTGGTTTTTAATTTTTTTGTTCCTCAAGGCAACTTATCCTGTTGAATGACTGGGGCCTTGTCAAGGGGATACGCACTGACTTCTCTAATGTCTATTAGGGAAGTCGTTTTGTTTTTTTCAGTAGT
>CAZDKR010000068.1:0-3494 GCA_964506375.1 uncultured Gammaproteobacteria bacterium | reverse complement strand
GCTGCAGAGTTTAATGTTCTGTAGCCAAGGCGCGTGGCTTGCTTACGCTTATTTCCGTATCCATTCATTTTCACACTTAAAGCATTTATACATTTATATTCAAGGCGCTTATAGGTAAATGATTTTCTATATTAGGATTTTCGCGTTTGGCTAACATTTGTCACCCTGTCCCGAGCACCTGGGCCAGAGTGAAAGCCCTTTATTAGATGGATATTTTTCGGTTTAATATTAATTGCGAAATTTAATTGCGAATGATAAAGTTTAAATTGCGAATGAATAGAGTTTTAATAGAGATATTTACAATATTACGTAATATTGTAAATGCTGCAAAATGTTGCAAATTAACAAGCAGGAATTTTTAAAATATTTTTTTAAAAAATATTTTTGATAAATGTGAAAGAATTTGTGAAGTAAAAATTTTTGGCTTCGGATTTAGTGGCTTGCCTGGAAATAAAAAAGCACGCCTGCTTAGCGTGCCTTAGATTTATTAGCTGCCGCTTTTATCCTGCGTCGCAGCCAGTAAAAGCGGCAGTTTAACAAAAATAATTTAATCGCAATTATTAAATTGTTCAATTTCTCCTCCTTTTTCAAATTTAATTTTCTGAAATTAATTTTGTGTAAATTAT
The DNA here is from genome assembly GCA_964506375.1 of uncultured Gammaproteobacteria bacterium. Lineage (GTDB taxonomy): Bacteria > Patescibacteriota > Patescibacteriia > UBA2196 > UBA2196 > CAZDKR01. The sequence continues at coordinate 2,868 of CAZDKR010000068.1, read as the reverse complement.
CCTAACACAATTTTAACTTTTTGTCAATGTTGACATATTAAAATAAAAATTTATAATAAAAGCGAAATATTGAAAATCTTTTAAATAAAAATTACAGGAGGGATTATGAAAAAGACAAAAAAAGAATTTTACATTTTGTTTTCAAACAGGGGAGAGGACAAAACAATAGAAAGCGTTTTTGCAAGGCTATGCGAATTGCATGGCAGGAGTCTTGCTCAGGTGCAGCACGGGCTGCTTAAGAGATTTAAGTTCCAGCCCTTTATAAAAATAAACCGCAAACTGGCGGTTAAATTAATGCAAGTGGGTCTTACGGTCTATCAGGTAGAAAATGGAAAGATATTAAACAGCCGACTCATATAATTATATTTGACAGAAAAAAATTTTTATGCTACTATCGGATATCACGTTGATAGTAGCTTTTTTGTTAAAAATCAGTGCAATTTAAGTAAGGTTTAATTAAGGCTTGTAAGTATAATTTTGGCTAAGATTGGCGAAAAAGTCGTTTATCCGCCTCTGCCAGGGCTTTGGCGGACAATGGGATATGAATTATTTAAATATCATAAGAAATAATTGGCAGACTATTGCAGTAATAACTTTAGCTGTGGTTGTTTTGTCATTGATTTTTTCATTAATTCAGCCATTAGAATATCGCAGCAGGGTTGAGTTACTGATAGTTCAAAAACAAACTATGTCTATGGATGCTTATGCCGCTGCCAGGGCTTCAGAGAAATTAGCCAGAAACCTTTCGTTAGTAATTAAAACCAAATCATTTTTTGACAAAGTTATAGCCAGTGATTTTGGTATCCGGCGCGATGATTTCCCGGTTGAAGAAAAAAAGTTAAGAAAGGTTTGGCAGAAAAAAGTAAGCACCAAAATTTCACCAGAAACCAGCTTGCTTCGGGTAGACGTTTTTGATAAGGATAAAAAAACGGCCAACAAACTTGCTCAAGCTGTTGCTTACGTTTTGGTCAATGATTCAGCTGAGTATCATGGCGGTGGAGAAGACGTGAAGATCCGTGTTGTTAACGACCCTTTGGTGTCTGATTATCCAGTTAAGCCAAACATTATTTTAAATTCAGCAACTGGTCTTTTGGCAGGTTTGATTTTAAGTTTAGGTTGGGTGTTTTATAAGACTAATAAAGAGATAAAGACTTTAACATCAGATTTAACAGCAGAGGCGCAGGATTTTCCCCCTCAAAATTTTGAGTCAGAACTAGAAGAGCAGCAAGTGGTGGCTGAAGATATTTTTAAGCCACGAATTAGGACAATGTATGATCATTTATCTAAGCAGATTCACGCAGATTAAAACGCGGATGAACGCGGACTCATTGACATTTTGATAATTTGAATAAATTAATTTTGCTGATTTTTAGCGTCCCGAGTACTCGGGTTCAACGCATTCATCAGTGAAAGACCAGCTTCTACTATGAAAAAATTAATTGCAATTTTAATTTTAACTGTTTTACTCACAGGATTTGTTTTCAATCCAAGTGAGACAGTTGCTAAATCAAAGGTCTATGACCTTAAAATCTACGCTTACCCTACCAGAGCGGCTATTAATTGGCATACTGTGAGCCAGTATAAGACTGAACTTCATTATGGCGAAACTCTTGATGATTTAGGCCATATAATTACAACTGATAGAATTTCTGACTGGCATAGTTATGAAATTAAAGGATTGGTTCCTGGTACCAAGTACTATTACAGAATTGTGCTTAAGGATAAAAATAACAAGATTATTGATAAAATAACTGGGGAATTCGTTACCCGAGGTCGAAAACCCCAGTCACGTCTCTTTAAACCTTTTGTTTATCTGTCCTTTGATGGTAACTTTTACAGCCAGAACAACCAATATCCAGCCGAGATTTTAAATCCTCAAGGATTAAAAATTGTTGAGCCATCAATTTGGCAAGGCGCTTTGCAGGTTAGGGATAAAAACAGCCATATAACCTATTCATGCGATCCCAAGTTCAATCCTGGTTATGGCACAGTTATGGCCTGGGTCCGTTTAACAGGTTTTGATAAGGATATGGTGATTTGGCAAACAGATGATTCACGTTATGCTTTGTATTTTGATCATGGCCATAATTTTAACCGCATTGTAGCCAGGGCTGGCTGGAATGAGAAGGATGATCAGGGCGAAGTTTCATATTTCTTCAAAACCAGCGGGAGCGGTAAAAAAGTTTGGCTACCGGGCGAATGGCATTTAGTTGGTATGACTTGGGAAGGTAAGATTAATGGCACTCTTAAATTATATATTGACGGCCAGCAAAGAGGTTCTGCTTTTTATACTAATGGCGGCGGTTGCACCACGTTTATGGTAGGTAATAATTATCGCCATGATATGAATTGGTCTAATGGCCAGATTGACGATTTTAAATTATTTGATTGGACAATGGGTTCTGCCCAGGTCAGAAATGATGAATACGAAAGATACATTGTTAATCAACAGAAAGATTTAATACCTAGACCTGGACAGGTGGCAGGGTATATGGTAAGGTATTTTAAAGATGGCAAGTTGCTAAAAGCGCCTGATAATAAAGTTTATGTGATTAGCCAAGGCAAGAGGATTCACATCTCTAACTTAAATGCTTTGCAGAGGTTTGGTAATAATCCTATAATTCCAGTATCCTGGGAGGAAATTAATCAGTACCCTGACGGCGGCAAGTTCTATGCATGGTCAAGATATCCTGCCGGGAGCCTGTTAAAAGTTTATAACAGCCCTGCTGTTTATTGGTTAGATGCTGCTGGGGTTTTGCATTATATTCCTAATGAACAAGTGTTTTATAAATATAAAAATGAGTGGGTTGATGTGATTGAGGTATCGCAAGATGAATTGAGTAGTTATATAATCGGAACTCCTTCACA
>CAZDKR010000067.1:0-3596 GCA_964506375.1 uncultured Gammaproteobacteria bacterium | reverse complement strand
GCCATAACCGAAGAAAGAGAAGCAACGGTTAAAGTATTATTTTTCAGATATAGCGCCCTGGCTTTATTTTTGACTTTCTTGCCCCATTTTTCTTCAATTATCTTATCAAACTCTTCGCAGACCAAAGCAGCGGTTACCTGCTGAGCCAACCCTTTTTGTTTAACCCGTTGACTTAAAATCTGCTTAAGATTGGCAAATGACATTTTAATAATTAAGATGTCTGTCCATTGTTGGGCAGACTTCTTATTAAAGTTGTCGAAATTCGCATATATCTTTGAAATCACAATACTTGCACTTAAAAGGTGATGGGGTAGGCGCAAAATCCGATTTTTTTATTTGCTCAATGGTCTCTAAAATTTTTGTTTTGATTTTTTCTAAATCTTTTTCTTGGCCTAAAAATGACATAGGTTGATTGTTATCTAAATAATAAAAGGTAAGCTTGGCTGGTTCTAATCCTAAAGACTCTCGAGCAGCAATTTGATAAATTAAAAGCTGGTCTTTTTCTAAATATTTTTCTGATTTAGGCGGATTGCCAGTTTTGTAGTCAATAATTTCTACTTTTGCAGGAGATGGTCGGGATTGATTTTCCCCACCCACTTGTGGATTGTTTTTATTTGTGCTTAGTATGTCTATTCTGTCAATTACACCTTTGATAATGTAGTTGCTGATTCTAAAATTAAAATTTTGTTCCAGAGCAAAAACCTTGGGTATATTTCCTTCCAGTTGTTTAAAAAATTCTCTCAAAATTTTTTCTCCTTTTTTTTTGTATTCTTCTTTTTGTTGTTTTGATTCATACCAGTCATCAATCCAAGATTGTTGATAAATATTTAACAACTCTTCCAAGCTTGGCAACTTGTCTGCGTTAATCTGCGTTTTCACCTGTGTTGATCCGTGCGTTGTTCCAAATAAATCACTTTGCTTTAGCATCTGCTGTTCTTTTATTAAAGAGAAAAATCTTTGCAAAGTAGTATGCATGGTTTTGCCAAAACTGAAAGTAGCCTTGCCTCTAGTTGGTACATGCAAGATGTGTGCAAAGCGATATTGGTAAGGACAGGTCTCAAATGCTTTAAGCTGAGTGTAGGAAAAGCGAAAAGGAGCATGAGGGATATATGGAGCGGGTGAAGTAGAAAGGGGTTTTTGCGCTTTGTCTTTTCCTTCTATCTCGCTATATTTCTTTTTATTTTTTTCTGTTTCTCCTTTTGTTGTTTCTCCCGTCCCTATTTCATACAAAAATCTTGATAATTTTTTCTTTCTTTGCCCGCCGTAATCTTCAGCCGAAGTGAAAAACAGTCCTCTTTTAGCCCGTGTCATAGCCACATAAAAAAGCCGACGTTCTTCTTGAAGATGGATGTCTCCGCTAGGGATAATCTCTTTAATTAACTCATCAGGCAATTCAATTGGTTCTTTGCGTTCAACAGTAGGGAAACGTTTATCAACCATATTGACAATAAAAACATATTTGAATTCTAAACCTTTGGCACTGTGGATAGTCATTATTTTTACCGCTTCCGGCCCTTCCTCAATGGAATTTTCTAAAGTTCCTTCATCGCCTGATTCTAGTTCTAAATTAATTAAGTCTATAAAATTTTTAACGCTTTTGTCATCAAATGATTTCTCAAATTCGTTTATTTTGCGATAAAATTGATTTAGCCAATTAAGGCTATTTCTATTTTGAAGATTGTCTTTTTGAGTCAAAAATTTTAAATAACCCAGGTCTTCTAAAAAGGCCAAAACAACTTCTTTAGCTCCTTTTTCTTGGGCTAAGGCAGTATGTTTATTAATCCAGGCAATGAGTTGTTTGGCTCGAGCAATAAAGTCTTGAGAGAAATTTTTTTGCACTTGGGTTTGAGTTAAAGCTTCATAAAGTGACCAACTTTTGCGGTTGGCTAAATAGTTTAAATTCATTAAATCTTGGTGATTAAAATTTAAAAAAGGCAAGTTTAGAATTCGCCATAAAGCCGCGGATTCGTGATAATTGTCAAGCAGTTTTAGGTAAGCAAGGATGTCCAAAATGATTGGTTTGGAATAAAGGCCCCGAGAAGCCAAATATTGATAAGGAATTTGACTTGAAGACAAAACATTAACAAACGCATTGGCTTGGATATTGGCCCGAACCAAAATTGCAAAATCATTCCAACTGGAGGTTGACTCTGGCGCGTTTCCGTGTTTTTCCTCATCTTTATTTTTTAATTCAATAATTTTTTTTACCACCATGCGAACTTCTTCTGTTTCATCTCTGGCGTGCAAGTGTTCAATAATTCCCTCCTCTTGAGTATTGGACTTTAACTTTTTTGATAACTTGCCGCCGCCGAACTGCGCTTCTAATCGTTCTGGATTATTAAGTTGAATAAAATTATATGCTAAATCTAAAATATTTTGGGATGAACGATAATTTTCTATTAACGATATTTGCTTAGCGTTTGGAAAATCTTTTTTAAATTGGATAGCATTATTATAGGATGCGCCTCGCCAGCGATAAATTGCCTGATCATCGTCAGAAACAGCTGTTATGTTATTATCCGGGGCGGCCAGCAGTTTCACCAATTCGTATTGCGCCCAGTTGGTGTCTTGAAACTCATCAACCAAGATATACTTAAATTGTTTCCTGTATTTATTTAAAATCAAAGGCCGTTTTTTAAAAAGTTTTAAAGTATAGTTAATGAGATCGCCAAAATCCAAGCTGTTATTGTCTAGCAATAATTGTTGATAGGTGTGATAGGCATTGGCTATCTCTTCTAAACGCTCAATTTCTAAACTGTCAACCCCGCTGATTTCGCTGTCCAATTGCTCTGTTGCCTCATTGTTATCTTGTTTTTTTTGATCATTTGAGTTTTGAATTTTTTTGACCTGCCCTTTGGTAGATTCCATATTGTCCTGATTGATTTTCAGTTTCTCCGCGTATTCAAGGTAATCCTCAGGCCAGATTTCTTCATCTTTACAGCGAGAAAAGTGTTTGATTAAGGCATGGATAAATTTAGTTGGGTTGCCAAGGGGGCGGTAGTAATCTAAGTTAAATTTGTTTAAATTTTGTCTAACTAACAGCCATTGCTCGGTTTGATTAAGCAGTTTAAAGTCATTAGGAATACCAATATCAAGTCCATGCTGTTTTAGGATTCGTTCACAAAAAGCATGAAAGGTCATAATCCAAAGGTCAACATAGCCATAGGGCAATAATTTGTCTACTCTTTCTTCCATTTCCCCTGCTGCCTTATCTGTAAAAGTCAAAGCTAAAATTTCGTCTGTTTTGGCTTTATTTTGTTCAACCAACCAAGCCACCCGCTGAGTAATAACAGTGGTTTTGCCAGTACCAGCACCAGCTATGATTAAAAGCGGGCCATCACCATGGGTGACAGCCTGTTTTTGTTCTGGATTTAAATCTTTTAATTTCATTTTTTCTTCTTGTCATTCCGAATTTATTTTGGAATCCTGAGTGCTCAGGATCCCGCGGTCGCGGGACAGGATGACGCTTAAAATGCATTTTTACCTTATCATAAAATTCAAAATTTGACAAAAATAGCAGTTTAAAATGATTAAAAAATCGCGGATTTGCTAATTTTTTAATCACACTGTTTTGATAATTTTTAATTTTTAATTTT
>CAZDKR010000066.1:0-3633 GCA_964506375.1 uncultured Gammaproteobacteria bacterium | reverse complement strand
GCTGCTAAAGCGTCTTTCCAGTTAATTTTTTTACCTTCGGCATAAGTGCGGCCGTAATATGAAATTCCAACTTCATAAATCCGAAATTTATTTTTAGCCACCTTGGCAGTTATTTCTGGCTCAATGCCAAAACGTTTTGATTTTAAATTTGGAGCGATTTTTTCTATCACCCGACGAGTAAAAACCTTATAACCAGTTTCCATATCTGTTAAATTAAGATTGGTCAGCATGTTAGAGAAAGTGGTGATTAGTTTATTGCCCAAATAATGCCAATAAAGCAAGACATGATGCGGTCGGCTAGTCATTAAACGGGAGCCATAAACCACATCTGCTTTACCTTCTAAAATTGGTTGGAGTAATACTTGGTATTCATCAGGATTATACTCTAAATCCGCGTCTTGGACCAAAATAATGTCGCCATTAGCAGCTAAAAAGCCTTTTTTTAAAGCCGCGCCCTTGCCTTGATTTTTTTCTTGATAGAAAATTTTGTATTTATTCAGCGCCTTTGAAGCACCTTCTTTTGAAAAGGTGCTAAATTTATTTTCCAAATTTTTTAAAATTTCTTTTGTGCCATCAGTGGAACCATCATCAATAATGATAACTTCTTTTTGTAATCCTAAAGGCAAGCTGGCTTTCTCAACTTTATCTAAAATTTTTTGAATTGTATTTTTTTCATTAAAGACAGGAATGACGATGGAGAGGGTAGGCATAATAAAATCAAAGGTTATTAAAATTAGATTCTAAAATATACTTAATAGTTTCACTTAAAGAAAAAATTTAACTTAATTTCTAATCACATCTTGCCAGAGATTTGCGATTTTTTTATACAACTCAGCGCTGCTAAAATCTTTTTTAACGTGTTCCCTGGCTTTCTCGCCCATCTGTTGAGCTAATTTCTCGTCTTTTAACAACTTAATAATCTTTTCTATCATTTGTTTTTGATTATTAATCGGCACTAAGAAGCCGGTTTTTTTGTCTTGGATAATTTCTTTAGCACCAGTAGTGGCAGTGGCTACGCAAGGCCTGCCAGCGGCAGCAGCTTCTGCTAGAACTTTGCCAAAACTTTCTGAGGTTGAAGGCAAAACAACAATATCTGCAAGATGATAATAATTTGTTAAATCACTGTGACCTACTCTGCCAATGAATTCCACGGATCTGGCGACTTGCAGCTTATGGCTTGCAACCTGCAATTTTTTCTTCAAGCTCCCCTCGCCAATAATTAAAAGACGGACATTGTTATATTCTTGCTTTACAGCCTTAAAAACTTTTAAAAACCAACTTAAATTCTTTTCCTTTTCAAGACGGCCAACGAATAAAATTATTTTATCCACAGCTTCTCTGGGGGCGTATTTCTTTTTTAATTCATAAACCCGCGCTGCGTCACAAGTTAAGAATTTATTTAAATCCACCGGAGTGGGAATAACTTGAATTTTATTTTTTTTAATTCCATTCCTTATTAATTTATTTTTTATCCCATGAGAAACCACTCTAACGCAATCAGCTTTTTTAGCTACTAGCTTGCTTAAAGGTAGCAAGAAATGGTTATACCATTTTTCTTTAAGCCACTTCTTATTTAACCAAAAATCACCATGAAAATGAACTAATAATTTTACGTCAAGTTTGCTTTTTAATTTTAACCCAACCCATCCAGTTAAAAAGGGATCCTGACAAACAATGAGGTCAAAACCAACATCTTGGTAAATTTGTTTAGCAATTTTGATTGCATCTTTAGCATAACGCAGTTTTGATTTTGAGTTAGTTGGCCAAACAAAGACATTTTGGCTTAATTCTTGTTTTTCATAACCGCCTAGGCAAAAGACAATGATATTTAACTCATCACAAAACTTGCCATACTCGCGATGGCGTTCAACTGCATCACCTCCACTGACTTTTTCACCCAGTAGAGTTTTGTCAAGTGAAATTATTAAGACTTTCATAAGAAAATATAAAAACACCAGAATATAAAAACAAAAAAGTAAAAAAGTAAGTTTTATCTTCTACCCGACTTTAGTCGGGGTTTATCCTGCTTTAGCAGCATGAAAATTTAAATTCAATAATTTAATAATTCGTGGCCCTAAAGGGCCACAACCCTCAGCTTCCCGAGTTCTCGGGATAAAAAAGCTGGGCAGAAGGATAAGAAAAAGTTTTAATGTTTTAATGTTTTAATGAATGTTTTTGCATTTTTAATATATGTTTTGTTAATTGTTAATTATATTCTGTTAACTGTGTTCTGAGTTTTGTTTCCTGTTATTTGTTATTTGTTATTTGTTAATTGTTTTCCACAAACTTCAACTGTCTGATTTATCATATTCTCAAGATCAAATTTTTTCAAAACCTCTTTTGAATTTTTAATAAATTTCTCTTGCAATTCGGGATTATTATGTAATTCTAAAATCGCGCTTTTCAGTTGTTCTTTATTGTTGTATTCAACCAACAACCCATTATACCCATCTTTAATTAGTTCAGGATTGCCGCCAATGTTTGTGGTAATAACTGGTATTTCAGCAACCATAGCTTCTAAAATAGTATGGGATAATCCTTCATAACCTGAATTTAAAACAAACATTTCGGCTTTAATTAATTCAGACATTAATTTATTATGACCAATTTTATCAATAAAAACCTTTTCTTCCAATTGCAATTCTGAAATTAGTTTATTTAATTTTTCTTTTTCTGGACCATGGCCATAAATTTTCAATTTAAAATTTGGGTTTATTTTTAATAATTCTGGCATTATTTTTATTAATAATTCAAAACCTTTCCAAGTAACTAAACGACCAACAGAAATAATTAAATTATTATCCCTATTCTGCTTTAATGCTTTAATGTTTTTATGCTTTAATGGCATGGCATTATAAACCACCTTTATTTTATCTTCTCTCACGCCCCAATTTTGAACTATTTGTTTTAAATAATTGCTTGGTGTGATAACTTTATCTGCTGCTTGGCAGACCTTTCTTTCAATTTTCTGCAATTTACTATATTTGCCACTTGATTTTTCCTTCTGAAATTCATCAACTAATTTATTTGTAATATTATTTTGAATCGCCTGCTCCCAGGCATAATCCCCTACTACCTTGACCATTATTTTTTTGCCCGTTAATTTTTTAACCCACAAAGCAGGCAAGCCAGAAGCAACTGGTCCTTGGGCATAAATAACATCAAAACCCTGTGAGAAAAATAATAATTTTAAAAAATATAAAAAATATTTAAAAACTAAAGGCCATTTTTTAGATACCCAATTTATTTGAATATTTTTGGACAACTCATTCGTCTCGGGCTTGCCATAACACAAAATTCTTATATTAAACCCCCTTTGATTTAATTCATTAGCCAAATTTAAAGCATAAGTGGCTGGTCCGCCAATATCAGGGGGAAAAATTTCTGCCGCAATAAAAATACGGTTATGACTATCTTTTGTGCGTTTTTGTCTTCCCATTTGTGTAAACCTGCGTAAAGGCACGCTGATGCACACAGGTAGGAACACTGGTGAACACTGATTCACGGTTGACGGAATGTAACATGTTTATTCATTAAAAAATTCCAAAACAAAACAATAATTGAAGCCATTATTTTGGCTAAAAGATACCAGGCAAGAAATACTTCTACTAATAAATACATTATTCCTAGGTT
>CAZDKR010000065.1:0-3670 GCA_964506375.1 uncultured Gammaproteobacteria bacterium | reverse complement strand
TTATTATTTTTTGCTAATCAAGGAAAAGCTGACTCTCTTGCCACTAATTTTAATTAAAAATCCAAACCTCTATCATCTAACATCTAACTTTTGTCGTCTAATTTGGCCCGATCCGCTGATTTTTAGACAACATCCTTTTAGATAATTTTTAATTTTTAAATTTATAATTTTAAATTACTCTTAATTTTTCACTTGTTGGGTTATAATAACATGGTTTTAAAGCAAAAGTTGAAGTTTTAACTGAAATAACATATTGGCTCCAAGCACAACTTGGAGCTAACGGAAAAAACAAAAAATCCCTTAAAAGAAGTAAGAATCTCTTACAAATCTCTTTGCCTCTCTCTTGTTTTTAATCTCCCCTTTTAACTGCTTTTCTCTTAATTTTTCTTTTATTTCTCCCACTTTTCTGCCTGGCTCAATTTTTAATATCTTCATAATTTCATTCCCATTTAAAAGCGGTGGTGGCAGCATCTCCCTTGCCTGATTTCTTTTAACCAAAGCTTTCATTTCTTTTATTCTTTTAAGCAATGCCTTGATAAGATCTGATTCTAATTTGCCACTCTTAGGAATCGTAGCCAGAGAATCTAGGTAAGCTAACTTAATTAAATTTTTACCTGGAAACCTGTCTGAAAAAAAATATTTTTCAATCGTAGTAGAACGAAATTCGCTTGGATGACCGTGAATCAACATCATATGTTTGCGCACCAGCCATGACAGATTATCACAATCAATGCCAATGCCGGCTGGCGCAGACAAAGCAAGTCTTTTGCAAATCCGCAAAGCCATATCAGCGCCCACATTATCATGTTCATAAAATCTAATTCTCTCTACTTTGTCTTTTTCAGGAGTTTCAATGGTATAAGGCTTGCCAAGATCATGAAACAATAAACCAAAAATCAATTCTAATTTATCTTTATTCACATAATTCGCACTCTCCTTTATTTCTTTATTTCTAGTCCTGGCGAGCAAAGCAATATCGGCACGGCATTTCTTTGTTTCTAATAATTTATCTATCTTCTTCTCAAATCTCTTGAACTGCAAACTATTCATTTTCTCCAAACACAACCTAGTGTGTTGCCAAACATCGCCTTCTGAATGAAAATTTTCTGGCTGGGGGCAATTTTTCATTTTCAAAATTTCCGGGACAAGAACTTTAAATAATCCCAGTTTATCACAAAGATCAAAAGCTTTAAGATGATCTTCTAAAAAAGCTTTTAATAATTCTTTGGCAATGACTTCTCGCGGAGACACAAAATCACCGTCTTTGGTTTTGTCATTAAGGCGAGGCGCTAATTTTTTAATTGCCTTTTTGGTTCTATTTTCTATTTCAAAATCCAACTGGCAGGCCAACCTTATTGCCCTCAGAATTCGAGTATAATCTTCGCTTAATCTTTCTTCCGGACCATCCACACATCTAATAATTTTCTTTTTAATATCACCTGTACCACCAAATGGATCTACTAACTCCCCCTCCCTTACCAAAGGAGGACTGGGGGTGGCTATGTTGATCGCAATCGCGTTTATTGTAAAATCTCTCCTTAGCAAATCCTCTTCAATATCTAAATCTTTATTAAACTTGACTTTAAAATCTTTATATCCGCCGGGTTTGAGAGAAAACTCGCTTCTTGGCAAAGCGATGTCTAAAGGCTCAAAATCTTTATTTTTCAAAAATCTCTTGGGTTTAAATTTTAAAACACCAAAATTTTTGCCTAATTCCTCAACCCAGCCCAATTTATTTAAAAACTCTTCCAATTTTTTCATTGGCACACTTTTTACCACAAAATCATAATCTTTATTGTCTTTAACACCTAAAATCGCATCCCGGACCGCGCCGCCAACCAAATAAACCTCCGCCTTTGAAAATTCCTTTTGCAGTTTTTTAACCCAATCTAAAACACCGCTTTGTTTAAGTGATTTTAAAAATTTAGATAAATTTTTGTGAGTTTTCTTATCCATACTCTTCTGTCATGCTGATCCCAAAAACAGATCCGGGATGACTTTTTCCTTTTCTGTCATGCCGTCCCGCGACCGCGGGATCGACATCCCGTGGTAACAGATGGGATCCTGATCCCGAGTGCTCGGGACAGGATGACATTTCCTAAAACAAGTTCAGGATGACACTTTTAGTTTAACTGAAAAAGCGGGGTTTAACAAGGAAAAACCCTAAAATCAATTTTATATTTTATATAAATAAAAACCCCTTCTAAGAATTCGTCTCAAGAAGGGATTAGGTGTCTTTTGGAATTCAGTGGTTATCTAATATCCTCAACAGCTCTTAAAAACCTTTCAATGTCTTTTAACCTATTGTGCAAAACATCATAAACAATTTCATAATCAACCTCCTCATAATCATGTACAATTATATTTCTAAAACCAACCATTTTAACTAACTCTTCAGTTAATTTATCATCTATAATTTTTTCTTCATTTAAAATATAAAAAAATCACTCAAAGTAGTTGGCTTGCGAAAGTTTTTTAAAGAAATAACTATAATCAGCCAAATCAATAGTAGCTTGAACTACTAACCGAAGATAACGTTCAAGCGCCCCTTGAATATCAATATTATTCTTAATCTCATCAAAAAAATATTTCTTATACCTTTCCAAAATATTCAGATATTTCTTAACTGCACTAATTTTATTTTCTAAAGTTGATAAATTTGTCATATTTAACTATGAGTTAAACCGTATTTAAGGAGCTGGGTGTAGAAATCAAAATACTCATTTAAAATTTTAGGTTCAACTAAAACCTTGAATGGCTCCCTCTCAAAAATCAATTTACCTTCTTTAATAATATTATATTTTAATTCTGGGGACTGGGCAGTATTTAAAATCACTAAATCAACTTTATCAGTTGCTAAAACCTGACTTAACTTGTTCAAAAGTTCTAATTTGATCTCAAAAATTTTCTTTTTATCAAATTCGTTTAAATAAACTGCAAAGTCATAATCACTCATTGGACCAATTTTGCCCCTGACCTGTGAACCAAAAACATAAGCCAATTTGACTGCTGGATAATTTTCAAAAACAGATTTTACTTTTTGGATTAAATTTTTTTCCATAAAAATGCTTTAATGATTCAATGTCTTCTGGTGTCAGAAGGGCAGAATCGAACTGCCGACACCAAGCCCCACACCACATAGGGTGCGGGGCAAAATTTTCAGCTTACCTCGTAAAAATTTGCTGGAATGGTGCTGGGAGGCAGAATCGAACTGCCGACACCAGGATTTTCAGTCCTGTGCTCTACCACTGAGCTACCCCAGCGTTTCTTTAAATCTAAATTCAAGACTCAAACGACCAAAACATAACTTAATAACAATCTTTTTGTCTTAAATTTTGGATTGATATTTAGATTTGTTTAAAATTTTGATATTCGGATTTAAAATTTTAATTAAAATGGGCATAGGTGGATTTGAACCACCGACATCCACCTTATAAGGGTGGCGCTCTAACCGCTGAGCTATATGCCCTTGATTATAATATAACAACAATTTGCAATTTTATCAAATATATTATAACATAAATCCAAAATCATAAAAAATCTTATCTTATCCTCCCCTTTAAAACTTGATCTTTTATCTCTTACATGTAAATTTATTTTATATAAAAACATCCTTGAATTACAAGACCATTCCTGTCTATTTTATTTAAAAACAAAATTATATGAAATT
>CAZDKR010000064.1:0-3705 GCA_964506375.1 uncultured Gammaproteobacteria bacterium | reverse complement strand
AAAAATTAAATTTTGTGTGGAAAATTCCGTATAATTTGGTCGCCGAGCGAAGCGAGGCGGCCCCTAAATCGCTGACTTTTTTCGCTGGTGCCCCGGGAGGGAATCGAACCCCCGACCATCAGCTTAAAAGGCTGCTGCTCTACCTAACTGAGCTACCGGGGCAAAAGAAAAATACTGTTTTTAAACATAGCCATCAGAAAATATTTTTCTTAAACCTTAAACATCAAACATGCGCCAATGGGTTTGACAGGATTTGAACCTGTGACCTCTCCGATGTGAATCCCGAGGGCTCGGGACTCTAACCAGCTGAGCTGTAAATCCTTTTGTTTGATGTAAATTATATAAACATCAAACATGCGCCAATGGGTTTGACAGGATTTGAACCTGTGACCTCTCCGATGTGAACGGAGCGCTCTAACCAGCTGAGCTACAAACCCCCTATTAATGGATTACCCATAACCTCTCCGATGTGGGTCCCGAGAACTCGGGACTCTAACCAGCTAAACTGCAGGTCATTTGTTAAATCAATTTGCCAAAAAAGAATATTACACCAATTTATCCCCAGTATATCATAAATCAAAAATTGACGCAAGAGGAAAGTGTGATATAATAAATTCATCAAAACTCATTAAAACATTAAAACATAAGAACGTTTTGATAATAAATTAATGTTCTAATATTTTAATGTTTTAATAAAAATGCCTACTCAAGACTTAATCGGACAGCGTATAGAAAATTTCCAATCCCAACACCAACGCCGAAGTAAATTCTGGCGGGTTTTTAAAATTGTTTTTTTTACTTTTCTTGTCAGTCTTATTGCGGTTTCAACTTTTTCCTACAAAATTATTTTTTCTCAGGATTCGGTCCTTCATAATATTGGTCGCCTGCCGGTTGTCAAGCAATTCCGGCAATTAATAGGAATGGAAAACTTAAAAGGCGAGCTGGATGACCGAATTAACTTTTTACTTTTAGGCCAAGGTGGCGTTAACCATGAAGGCCCTTATTTAACTGATACAATTATCTTTGGCTCGCTCAAGCCATCAACTTATGATGTTGCCCTAATCTCCATCCCTCGTGATTTCTTTGTGGAAATCAAAAATCATGGCTGGCATAAAATCAACTCAGCTAACTCAATTGGCGAAGTTAGTAATTATCCTGGAGGTGGCTCTGCTTTTACAGCCAAAGTAGTAGAAGACATCTTTGACTTGCCAATTCACTACTGGCTAAGAATTGATTTCAATGCCTTTAAACAAATCATAGACAATTTAGGCGGCATTACTGTCTGTGTAGACCGTTCCTTTGAAGATCATAATTATCCAACCAACAACCACTTAGTGCAAACTATCTCTTTTAAAAAGGGCTGTCAAGTAATGGATGGCGAAACCGCACTTAAATTTGTCAGGTCAAGGCACGGAACTAATGGCGAAGGCTCAGACTTTGCTCGAGCCGCCCGTCAACAAAAAGTTATTTTGGCAATTAAGGATAAGATGTTAAGTTTGGGCACTGTCACATCTCCTCAAAAAATTTATAATCTATACCACACATTAAAAAATAACATACAAACCAATATTAAACTGTCAGAAATTCCGTACTTTTTAGAGTTAGCCAAAAATATCAAGACAGAAAACATCACCCGCCGAGTACTTGACAATTCTCCTTCTGGGCTTCTGCGAGCTGATATTTCTGAAGAAGGGGCTTATATCCTATTGCCCCGAACTGGAGATTATTCTGAGTTGCAGAATCTAGCCAAAAATATCTTTGTGATTAAAAATGGGCACGAGTGGCAACCGATTAATGTAATCGTTTTAAATGGTACAAAAATTGAGGGTTGGGCCAGAGACACGGCCGGGTACCTAAGTTCTTTAAATTTTAAAGTCATAAAAACAGGGAACACTCCGGAAGCTACAGAATCACAAAAACCCGCCTCGCTGAACCAAGGCGAATATAAAAATACTGATTTAAAACCAGAGAGATACCTGTATGAAAAAACCGTAATTTACGATTTAAAAGGCAGCGGACGCAAAGACATAATCTCTGTTTTAAGAAAAAGCCTAAACGCCAATGTAACTCATGTTGTGCCAGAATTTTTGCAAAGTGAGATTAAAAATTATAAAAATGTGGATTTTCTAATTGTCTTAGGAGCCAAGCCAAGCCAGTCAAAAAACCCGGATGATGCGAAGTTATCAGAGGATAATGAAAACTCTAAATGAAAAACTTTTTATTCCAAATACCCGGGACAAACTTTATGCAAACAAGCAATCTTCCATTAATCGCCATTATTGGCCGGGTCAATGTTGGTAAGTCAACTTTGTTTAACAAACTGATTGAACAAAGAAAGGCCCTGGTGTCAAAAATTCCTGGCACTACCCGGGATCTTAATTTTGGCATTTGTGAATGGCGGGGTTATAAATTTCAAGTGGTGGATACAGGCGGCCTCTTTGAAGCCAAATACAAAATTCAAACTTCAGTCCAACCATCCGGCAAGTCGCCTCGCCGAATAACCAGGACAAAATTTAAAAAAGAACCTGCGATTGAAGAACAAGTAGAGAAGAAAGCGCGGGAGATTTTAGAAAAGGCAGACCTAATTTTATTTATGATTGATGCCAAGGATGGAATCTTAAAGAATGACCGCCTTATTTCTCAGTTAGTGAAAAAATCTAAAAAACCACGTTTATTAGTCGCTAACAAGATTGACAAAACAAAATACATAGAAACAGGACAGGATTCTATTTTAGAAGAATTTAAAAAATTAGGACTGGGCGACCCTGCGCCCATTGCCGCAATAAGTGGAATAGGTGTGGGGGATCTTCTGGATAAGATTTTAGATTCTTTGCCCATGTTAAAGAGGGCTAAGAAATCTCCATCAGGAAAAGCTAAATCATTTCCTGCATCCTTTAAAGAAGACGAGAAAAACAAGGCCTCGTCTAAAAGTAGTGAGGAGATATCTGTATGCATTGTTGGTAGGCCTAATGTTGGCAAATCATCCCTCTTAAATAAAGTCCTGGGCGAAGAAAAAGTCATTGTCTCACCTACTCCGCACACAACGCGCGAGCCCCAAGATACAATTATAAAATTTGAAGACCAAACTATTGAATTAGTTGACACAGCCGGCATTAGAAGAAAAAGCAAAGTTAAGCCAAAGTCACTTGAAAGCGCTGGCATTGGTATGAGTATTAAAGCCTTAAAAAAATCTGATATAGCTTTATTCGTAATTGATATTTCAGAAAATCTAACAGCCCAAGATTCCCAATTAGCCGGATTAATTATCAACTCTGGAGCAAGTGTAATTATAGTGGCTAATAAATATGACCTTATTAGGCCACAAAAACAAAAAGACGGAAAGGCAAAAAAACGCCCTGCGAATTATGAAAATGATAAAAATTTAACCAAGGAGTTAACTGAGTATATTTACAACCATTTCCCCTTCTTGACCTGGGCGCCAATTATTTTTACTTCAGGGCTGACTGGCAGAAATTGCCAAAAAATACTACCGTTAATTTTAGAAGTCAAAAAAGCCAGACAAAAACAAATTGATGAAAAGGAGTTAAATGAATTTTTAAAACATCTGTTTAAAAAAATGCCGCCGCCGCGCCAGCAAAGAAAACCAGGCGCTAAAAAATCTCGGGCTTTTGTCAATAAAATCACGCAAAAAGAAGCTAATCAACCCATTTTTGAAATTAGTTTAACCAACAATACTAAAATTCC
>CAZDKR010000063.1:0-3779 GCA_964506375.1 uncultured Gammaproteobacteria bacterium | reverse complement strand
TTCCAATCTCCAACAACTAATTTCCAATCTCCAACAACTAATTTCCAATCTCCAACAACTAATTTCCAATCTCCAACAACTAATTTCCAACAACCAATTTCTCTTTTCACTGTTTCAAAAATTCCAAATCCTTGTTTTTGTTATTCTCTGCCTTATCATCATTGTCATCATCCAAGCTCTTTAATAGTCTTTCTAACCCATCTTGGCCAATATCTTTTTTAATCTTGCTCAAAATTTCCTGATATGTTTCTCTGATATTTCCTTGTTTGCTTTTAAGCAATGATTCCTCCTCAGCTAATTTTTTTAAATCCAAAATTAAATTTTGAATTTTTTCTGTCTGGCTGATTCCGCGAATAACCAAAGGCTGGTCCTTGGGTGATGAAGCAAGCCTGATTTCTAAATTGCCTGACTTGGATATTATTTGTAAAAGGCCCTTGACTTTATATCCTACTTCAATAATATTAGGAAATTCAACTTCTCTTATTTGCCTTTCTAATGTTTTTTCTTGAGAAAAGTCAATCAATCTTTGGGTAGTAATGACTAAACAATTAAAATACGAAAAACTGATTAATTTTAGTAGATAAAAAACCGCTATTGCCAATAGAAACGAAAAGATAATTTGCCCAGCAGTGCCCCAGTTAAACAGGGGGAACATAAAAAAGAAAGGAATGAAAAATAAAATAAAGGTTAAAATATATTTTGGCAAATTAGTTAGCCAATGGCGGCGGATAACTGCAATAATTTGTTCGTCATCTCTTAGGTTTTTGGAATAGAAAGGCATAAGATAGTTAATGTTGTCCTGAGGACTTTAACGTAATGCCAGGAGAATGGAGGATCCTGTGGAATAAAAACTTTTTGCTCTTGCTGGATTTTTTGCCATACCAATCCTAAAATAAATTTAGGGTAACATTACTTATTTTGGCATTTTGTGGCTGCATACCAGGGATTTTGGCCCCGGGCCCTTAGGACAGGAAAGTGTAAGTGCTAAAAAAATGCCCATACCAGCATACTAATAATAATTAAGATTGAAAACATAGTCCAGAAGATTTTAATTATCTTTTTTTGTTTCATAAGTTTCCTTCTGCTTTTAAGCGAGAGTTATAACTTCTACCCAGCTTTTTTATCCCGAGAACTCGGGAAGCCGAGGATTATATCTCTTCTACCCGGCTTTAGCCGAGGGTTTGGCGACCTTTAGGTCGCTTTGTTTTATCTTTCTACCCAGCTTTTTTATCCCGAGAACTCGGGAAGCTGAGGGTTGGTAAGGCTTTAGCCTTACATTCTACCCAGCTTTAGCTGAGGGTTTTTTGCGGACTTTAGTCCGCTTATTTTTATTTAAATTTTCATCTTGCCCAAGTTTTAATGGGTAGAATTTTGTCATCTTTTTAACACACTTAAATACGCTTCAGTTGGAATATCCACCTTACCTTGACCAAGAGTTTTCATTTTTTTCTTGCCTTTTTTTTGTTTTTCTAAAAGTTTCATTTTTCTGGTGACATCGCCGCCATAAAGCTTGGCTGTCACATCTTTTCTCATTGCCGGGATTCTGGCCGAAGCGATTATTTTTCCGCCCTTGTTTTTGCCTTCTTTTTGGTAACCAAGAACTGCTTGAATTTTGACTTCAAAAAGCTGGCGCGGTAAAACGTCTTTTAAAGAATCCACTATTTTTCTGGCTACCTGATAAGCCGAATCCTTATAAACAATCGTAGCCAGAGCGTCAACTAATTCATCAGCTACCAAAATATCCAACCGCTCAACCTCGCAAGGTCGATATCCAATTAATTCATAATTTAATGAAGCATAACCTGAAGATGCGCTTTTAAGTTTATCATAAAAATCAGTTAAAATCGAGCTTAAAGGCATTTCGTAACGCAATACTACACGATCACTGGAGAGGTACTTAGTATCTAAATAAATCCCTCGCTTTTCCATTGTTAATTTCATTATATTGCCCATAAACTCTTTAGGTGTAATTACGTCAATTTTTACCCAAGGCTCCTGAATTTGCTCAATTTCATTTGCGTTAGGCAATTCCTGCGGAGATCTAATTATAAAATCCAATTTTTCCCCTGGCGTTTTCTGGTTGTTGATTATGGATTGCTTATTTTGTTTTAATGCTTTAGCGTCTTTATGCTTTAATGATTTTATTTTATACGCTACTGAAGGCGCTGTAACTATTAACTCTAATCCAAATTCTCGCCTAAGTCTTTCCTGAATAATTTCTAAATGCAATAATCCTAAAAATCCGCATCTAAACCCTGGTCCTAAGGCCGGAGAATTTTCTGGTTCAAAAGAAAGAGAGGCGTCCGTAAGTTTAATTTTTTCCAAGCTTTCTCGCAAGTCTTTGTATTCTGTGCCCTCTTTGCAAAATATTCCAGCAAAGACCATTGGTTTTACTTGCCTATATCCAGGTAAGACAATATCTTTGACGCTTTGATATTCTGATACCTGGGCATTTGTTATAGTATCGCCTACCTGGCAAGATGACAAATCTTTTAAGCCGGTAATAATGTAGCCAATTTCTCCAGCTGATAATTTTTCAGATTTAACAAATTCAGGCTTAAAATAACCGACTTCCAGGACTTCGCTTTGTTTCTGGGTGCCTATGAGATAAATTTTATCCCCTTTCTTTACTTGGCCGCTTATCAAACGCGTATAAGCTACTACGCCTTTGTAATCATCATAGACTGAATCAAAAATAAGAGCTCTTAACTCCTGGTTTTTCTCTGTTTTGAGTCGAGGCGGGGGGATCCTTTCAACAATGGCATCTAATAATTCAGCAACTCCTTGGCCAGTTTTGGCAGAAACTTTTAAGATTTTTTCTTTTGGGCATTTTAGTAAATCAACTAATTCTTTTGTCACTTCTTCAATTCTGGCATTGGGCAAATCTATTTTATTTATGACCGGAATAACGGTTAAATTTTGTTCCTTGGCTAAATAATAGTTAGCCAGGGTTTGCGCCTGAATGCCTTGGGTGGCGTCGACTAGCAAAACAACGCCTTCAACCGCGGCTAATGAGCGCGAGACTTCATAAGTAAAATCCACATGACCGGGTGTATCTATTAAATTCAATATAAACGCTGACTGACGCTGACTTGACGCTGACTTACGCGGACATTCGCTAACATGGGCTGTATCGTAGACAATTCTTTTAAAATAAACATCTTGAGGCGAAAAATTAATAAGTAATAAAAGTTTATATTCTGAACCTTTTAAATAAGTCCAAATTTGTTTTTCCTCGTTTCTGCTAATAAAAGGCAGAGCTTTTATTTCTATAATAATTTTATTTTCAACTAAAAAATCAGGCCGATAAATTCCTATTTTTTTGCCGTTGTATAAAATATTTATAATTTTTTCTTTAGTAAAATTTAAACCCAAATTTCTAAATTCCTCCTCTAAAGCATTTTGATAAATAATTTCTTTGTGTCCTAAACCTATTTTTTTTCTCACCGCAAACGCAGCGCCCCTTATTTTATAAGTTAATTCTTCATACAGTAGACTATTATTCAGCGGGCTATTAAGTGGACTATTATTTGCAGCGTCCGCGTTAGTCAGCGTATCGTCCGCGTAAGTCTGCGGCTTATAGACCATTCTGACTGGCTGTAATTTAATAGTAATCCCCCGCTCTCTTTCTAAGTCCATTTGGTCAAGTAGTTGCTCTTTCATTTTTCTTTTCTCAACCGTACCGGTTAATTCCAAAAAGCGGTCAGCCAAGGTTGACTTACCGTGGTCAATGTGCGCGATAATGCAGAAATTTCTGATATTGGCAGTCATAGATTTAT
>CAZDKR010000062.1:0-3791 GCA_964506375.1 uncultured Gammaproteobacteria bacterium | reverse complement strand
AACCCGCAATCTGCTGGTTATTCTTGGTGGCTCTGGGAGCGGGACTCGAACCCGCGACCAATTGGTTAACAGCCAACTGCTCTACCGCTGAGCTATCCCAGAACCACCAAGAATAACTGTTGCAAAGCAAAAGTGCTGCTTTGCAAACTTTATTATTGAACTATCTCAAAATACAAAATTGCATAAATTTGAAAATTTATAAATTTTTAATTAATAATCCCTTAATTTCTTCATTCCCTCATGCTCCTCAATTTTTTCCAGCGCCTTGGCTTCAATTTGGCGAATCCTTTCTCGGGTCACGCCAAACTCCTGGCCTACTTCTTCTAAAGTGTGGGCCACGCCATCTTCCAAACCAAAGCGCATCTCTAAAATCTTTTGTTCTCGTGGGGTTAATTCTTGAATTATCTCTTTAATATGCTTTTTTAATAACTCCAAAGCCGTCACTTTGTCAGGAGCCAGGGTTTTAAAATCCTGAATAAAATCAACTAATTTAGAATCTTCATCGCCATCATCGCCCACAGAAGTTTCCAAAGAAACTGTGTCTTGCGATATCTTAATAATATGGCGAATTTTTTCTACATCCTCGCCCATCTCAGCAGCAATTTCTTCTGGAAGCGGCTCCCGTCCTAAGTCCTGGATCAACTGCCTTTGCACCTGTTGGAATTTATTAATCGTCTCCACCATATGAACCGGGATCCTGATTGTCCTTGACTGGTCAGCCAAAGCCCTGGTAATTGCTTGCCTAATCCACCAGGTGGCATAGGTTGAAAACTTATATCCTTTGCGGTAATCAAATTTTTCAACTGCACGGAATAAGCCAACATTGCCTTCTTGAATCAAATCAAGCAAGGTTAGCCCGCTCCGACCGGCAAACTTCTTAGCGATTGAAACCACTAAACGCAAATTTGACTCAACCAACTTTTTAACTGCTTCCCTGTCGCCTTTTTCTTTTCTCTTGGCCAACTGGACTTCTTCTTCTGGTTTTAGCAAAGGGGTTTTTCCTATCTCTCTCAAATACATCTGAATAGAATCATTAAAAATATCTGACAAGTCTGATCTTTTTTTATCTAATCCAATTCCCAATTCGCTTAAAATTTTTTGCCGATCTTCTTTTTTGCCTAACAAGCCAATTTCGCCTTCAACAACCTGCACCCCAATTTTTTCTAATTGGGCCAAAAATTTTTCATACTCTAAAATATATTCTTCCATTTCAGGAAAGGCCAATAGTATTTCCGTTTCTGTAACAAACCCTTTTAACCGGGCCTTCTTAATTAAATTCTGAATCTGGTTTTGGTCAGGTTTAATTTCTGTTTTTTTAATTTTCTTAGGCCTGCCTCGTTTTTTTGCAGGAGACATCTTAACAGGTCTTTTTACTCCCTTCTTCTGGCTAACTTTTCTTAATTTCTTTCGGGTAGTTTGCTTTTTTGTTTTGTTGTTTTTCTGTTTCTGCGTTTTTTGCAATTTCTTGCCAGCCTTAGCCTGACTACTTTTTTTCCCACCTGAAACAAATCCGCCTTTTGCAGAAGCGGCTTTACTCTTAATGGCTTTCTTGATTGTAGTTTTCTTAATTTTGGGCATATGGATATTTCTAACTGCCTTTAAGTTAGGAAAAAATTTAAAATTGTTGGGTAAAATTAATTCTTCAATTTCTTAATTTCTCTATTTCTTAATTTCTTTTTACAACCCTGCCAACTCCTTTGACAACTCTGAAAACTCTTTCATTAATTCCTCTGCCTTTTGGAAATCATTACTTTGCTCTGCCAATTTTATCTGTTGTTCAATTTGTTTTAACCTTTGAGAAATATTTTCTTTTTTTAAAAAGTTTATACTCAAACCAAATTCCCTGTTTAAATCAGCTTGGCCTAATTGAGTAAATTCTTTTTCAGCTAACAATTGCAAAGTGTCAAAGACAAAAGCCAAATCTTTTTTCTCAGTCTTTAGGTATTGGTAAAATCCGCTTACATCCATATTCTGTCCGCCGCTTTTAGTATAGTAAAAAATCGCCTCTTTGTAAAATAACTGCAAACTTTGGTCAAGCATTTCTGGAGCCAAGTTGTCAACCAGCTCTTTAATAAATTCAGGATGACTTAAAACCAATGCCATCAATCTCTCAGAGACGGTTTTATTTTTGTTAATCTGTTGTGTTGGCGCTGTTACTGGCTCAAGGTTTCCGCCTGAAACATTTTTATATTGGCTCCAATCTCCTGACTGGGGCTTTTTTGTCTTTATTTTAGCCAAAGACTCTCTTAAATCGTTTTCTGACACATTTAACTTATTACTCAACTCTTTCAAATAATGGCCCTTTTCAATTGGGTCGCCTAATTTGGCAATCCAAGGCAAAACTTTTTGCGACACCTTTCTTTTAACTTCCAAGTCGTCTAAATTTTGGCCGCTTAAGTTAATGGTTAAAAAATAATCCATAAAATTTACTCTCTTATTAACTGCCTCTTGCCAAGCGGCCGCAGATTTTCTAATTAACTCATCAGGATCCTTAATGCCTGAAGGCAAAATTATCACCTTGACGCTCATACCGTTTTGCCAAGCCATCTCAATCCCGCGCTCGCCAGCCGCAATTCCAGCCGCATCCGCGTCAAAACACATTGCTAAATTATTAGTATATCTTTTTAAAATTCTAATTTGATCTGTTGTCAATGAAGTGCCAGAGCAGGCCACCGCATTTTTAACTCCGCTTCTGTGCGAAGCAATAACATCCATATTGCCCTCTACCAGAATCACCAGATCATTTTCACGGATTGCGTTTTTTGCTTTATATAATCCGTAAAGAGTTCGGGATTTGTTATAAATCGCAGTTTGGGGAGTGTTAATATACTTAGCCGTATCATCTGACTTCATTGCTCTTCCAGAAAACCCAATGACATTGCCGTGATGGTCGCAGATCGGAAACATTATCCTGTCACGAAAGCGATCATAATAATTACGGCCATCAGGGCCTATGGATCCTTTTTCAACCACTAAACCTGATTGCCGAATTTCATTATCAGAAAAACCTTTTGATTTTAAAAATTTGCTAACTGCATCCCACGAATCTGGCGCATAACCGATTTGAAACTCTTCAATAACATCCTTGTTCAATCCCCGTTGGTTAATTAGATATTCTCTGGCCTGACGGGCTAACTTTGAATTTAAAAGCTGTTGATGGTAAAAATCCATAGCCGCTTTATGCAAATCATAAAGCCGAGTCTTTAGGTTTTGAAATTGGGGATCGTAAGCTTGGGTTCTTAACTTGACCCCAGCTTTGTCTGCCAAAATTCTTAGGGCTTCAGGAAACTCAATATTTTCCATTTTTTGAAGAAAAGTAAAAATATCACCGCTTTCGCCGCAGCCAAAGCATTTAAAAAACTGCTTTTCGCGCGAAACCATAAAGGAAGGGGTTTTTTCAGTATGAAAAGGGCAAAGCGCCTTAAAATTAGCTCCTGACTGTTTTAATGGAAAATACTCTTGGATTAAATCCACTATGTCTAATCTGGATTTGATTTCTTCTACTGGAGTTGGCATATTGTTTGTGTAAGATGGTTTTATAGACTAAATTTACGCTTGCAGTTTTAGAGACTTTTTATCGCAAAATGACGCGGGATAATACACAGAATAACGCAGAAAGATTATTCTCCAATCATAAATCATAAATCTAATTTTATCTTACCACTATTTTTAATTAATTCAATCCAGGTTGTTAATCCAGATTAAAAAATATTCAAATTAAAAGACAAAAAGGTTTGTAATATAAAACAGCGATCAATCGCTAAAAAATTACAAACCTTAAAATAACCTGG
>CAZDKR010000061.1:0-3820 GCA_964506375.1 uncultured Gammaproteobacteria bacterium | reverse complement strand
GCCTTGACCTTTTGTAAATAATTTGCTATAATAGAAATATAAAAATTAAACAATTTTAACGAAATGAATAATCAAAACAAAAAATCATTAGAAGAACTCAGAAGACAAGCGGGTTGGGGTATTGGTGAAAACGATGACAGGCTAGTCTATTCTACCAAGGACAGAAGTAGCAACGAACAAAAAAAGGCAATAGACAAACGAGACAAAGACGCAATAGAATTTAACGAGGCTGTTAAAAAACAAATGGAATATTCTGAATGGACAAAAGGGCCGCACGGAATGGCTGAAAAAAACAGGGAAAGAATTGGAGACTAATATCCAAATTGAATCAGCTTCAACTTACTTTTTGCTTAAAAAAGAGCAGGCGCTCTTTTTTATTTTTATTTAATTTTATACATAGTCTATGTCAAAATCAGTCACTCACTGTTATAATCCTCTGGTTTTTATTTTCAGCCAAAGGCCGACTTGTCTTTGATGGAAATTTAAATTTTATCCAAACGGTCTTCTTAACAGGCAAAATATCTTTTATCTTTTCTGCCCACTCAACTACGGTTAGACAACTAGGGTTGTTTAAATATTCTCCCAAGCCAACGGCCAAAAGCTCTTGCGGATTCCTGAGGCGATAACAATCAACATGAACAAGATATTTTATTTTTTTATGAGACCTCCCTTTATCTTGTTTCTTAGAATAAACCTTCTCTTCAAAATTTTTAATTTTATATGGTTTGAATAAAACAAAAGTTGGCGAGGTGATTGTTTGTTTAACTTGAAAATATTCTGCCAAACCTTTAACAAACTGGGTTTTGCCACTGCCCAGTTCGCCAACCAGCCCTAAAACTTCACCGCCATTAAAATTTTTAGCTAATTTTTTAGCTAAATTTTTTGTTTGAAGAGGAGAGTTGGAAATATATTTCCGCATTTTTTATCCTGCCCTAATTCCAAGTGCCGGGAATTAAGATTAAACAACGCCGGCTATCTTGAATTGAATGATCTAAAATCTGGAAAAGGATACTCCGCCAGCATCTTATTACAAGGTTAAATTCGGGTCCGCGCTAAGGCTTCTGGTTTTGCGTTTTGTTAACTGGGTTTTGTGTTTTATCTGAAAATATGCCGCGGCAGCAATCATAGCTGCGTTATCTCCAGCAAACTTGAGTTCGGGCATAAATATTTTTATATTTGAAAACTCTTTTTTTGTTTTTTCTTGCAGCTGCCTTCTTAACTCAAGGTTAGCTGCCACGCCGCCGCCTAATAAAATCGTCTTAGGATTATATTTTTTAGCCGCCTTTATTGTTTTTGTAATTAAAACATCAATAACCGCCTGTTGGAATGAGGCGCAAATGTTAGATATTGTTTCATTGTTGAATTGCTTCACTCTTGAATTGCTTTTAAGCTCCTTGGTTAAATACAAAACCGCGGTTTTTAAGCCTGAAAAAGAAAAATTAAAATTATTTTGATTAATCATGGGCCGCGGCAAGTTAAATTTACAAGAATCGCCTTGAGATGCCATTTTAGAAATAATTGGCCCGCCAGGATAACCTAAATTTAAAATTTTAGCTACTTTATCAAAAGCTTCGCCAACCGCGTCATCTTGTGTTTCGCCAACTACTTGGTATTCCAAATAATCTTTCATTAAAACTAAAAGCGTGTGGCCTCCGCTTATAACTAAACACAAAACTGGAAATTTAATCCTGTTTGCTAACCGCTGGCCGTTGACTGACAAATAACCAGTTAAATAATTGGCATAAATATGCCCTGCTAAATGGTTGACGGGTATTAAGGGCTTGTTCAAAACCACTGATAATGTTTTAGCAGTTTCTACGCCTACAGTTAAGGAAGTAATTAAACCTGGTCCTTGGGTAACTGCTAAATAATCAATATTTTTTAGCTTGCTTTTTATGGATGTGCCAGGCAATATTTCCACAGATTTCTCAATCACAGGGATTATCACTTCCAACTGTTTTCTAGCAGCCACTTCTGGAATAATTCCGCCATACTTGCTATGAATTTTTATTTGCGAAGAAACAATATTAGAAAGTAAATTAAAACGACCACGGTTGACTTCCAAAACCGCGGCAGCTGTTTCATCACAAGATGTTTCAATGGCTAAAATCTTCATGATAATTAATTGGTACCGCCAGGGGGAATCGAACCCCCGTTGCCAGATTGAAAGCCTGGCGTCCTAACCACTAGACGATGGCGGCAGAATTTATGGCGCAGGGCAAAAGCCTGCCTGCCCCGTAAACCTTAACTCAACTGAGGTTCACAGAAATACCCTAGCCACTAAACAGACATATCTGGCGGAGAGAGAGGGATTCGAACCCTCGGTACGGGCTAAATACCCGCACAATGGTTTAGCAAACCACCGCCTTCAGCCACTCGGCCATCTCTCCTAATTACTTTTAACTTATCATTTTTAAATCCTTTGGTCAAATAAAATATCTAGCAGAATAAAGAAAAACGGCATTGCTGTGTTAATAATAATGCCGTTTTATAAAAGTTCTGCAGATTTATTCCTGTAATAAAATAAGTGTCCGTTCAGCCCTATATTCTTTTCCTTTTTTAGCTAAAACAGACCCTAAAGAATCTAATTCTGATTTAAACTCACTCAAATCATCTTTAGCAAGAACTTTTAAAAAGTCTTTTTCCTGAAAATAACTTCTAAATCCATCAGTAAAAACAATCACTCTGTCTTTCTGGTCCAACCCTTTTTGACCAACTTCAACATACTTTATCGCCCCTTCTTGACCATTAATTACGCCATAAGTGTAAAATTTTCCCTCCTCTACCAGGGCAGGATTATTACGAACATAATTTCGAAAATTACGATAATCACCCTTGCCCCTTTTAAGAATAGCTTGTAAATGTTTACTAGAAGGTTTTTTAATTCTTGACCAAATTTCTGGGGTAATGAATTTTAATTGAGCATTTCTGCCTACCACAGCTATACCACAATCAGTTAAAAATCCATAAATAAGTTGACTGTTTTTAAGACAAGCAGCAGCTGCCACTGTGGCAAAAGCTTGAACCCCGTAATTTTGGTCATTAGGCCCGATTTTAAGCAATTCCTGGTTTAGTCTTTGCACTTCTTTGTTGCCTTTTTGAAAGGCCTTCAGAATTATTTCTGGCTCAACAAGGGGGTATTGCTGTTCTAGCCAGAAAAGAACTTGTTGGCAAAAAGCGTCAGAAACTTTTTTTGGGCCAGATTGCCCATCAGAGAAAATTGGATAAATTCCGTTAGGTCGGTCAAGAATGGTAACGCCATCTGCTATTACACCAATAGGGTATTTATCACTGGCCAAGCAGCTGTCCTCAGCCGGATGGCCCTTTGAGAAATTATTATACTTTGGATTTGTTGTGTACTTCTTAATCAACATGCTGCCTCCTGTTTAAATTCTCTGTTTATCTTTTAATTTATTCAGCGCCTTCTGAATGAAACCTTGCCCCTTTTTGTTTAAATGCGGTTCCAAAGAGAAACTGTCTTTATTAAAACGAATAGCCACACCTTTTTCTTTGCCAAGAGCGTCACGGACAATAATTTTATTCTCTCCCAAATATTCATCCACTATAAGATAAAAACACTTATGCGCATTCCTTCGAATGCGAACCACCACCTCGCCTTGCTTGCCGATTTTAAATCCTAACCACTTGCCACCATTATCCTTTAGCCGCTTTTTCAAATATGACAATTTTTTATTTTTCATAAAACTTTTCAAAGGCGCTTTATCTTCCGCAACCCGCAACAGAACGCGCTTCCCAAACAAAACCCAAATTTTCTTTAAGCGAAATCCACAGACGGATTTTGAATAACCCTGCCCAGCGG
>CAZDKR010000060.1:0-4305 GCA_964506375.1 uncultured Gammaproteobacteria bacterium | reverse complement strand
ACTTAACTCTTTTAATCTATTTTAATATTGTCTTCTTGGGATACAACCTCTGGATACATTCCAAAAATTATTCTCCTTTCCAAAAGTCGATCAATTTCTAATTATTAATTTTAATTCCTCAACTGATAAAGGATGGAAATAAAACTCTTGCTTTCTGCCTGTTAATAGCTCAACAACTTCATTAGATAAATCAAATGAAAATGAGCCGGTTGCAATTATTTGTATTTCTAGAAAATTATCGGTAATTAATTTTAAAGTTAAACCAACGTTTTTCGCTCTTTGGGTCTCATCTAAAATAACAAGCTTTTTGTTCCCTAAAAACTTTTAATTTCTGGGGGATTTTTATTGGCTAAAACTTGACGAACATCAGGCTATCCGCAATTAAAATAACTTGAATTATTAATAAATTTCTTTTGTATTTCATTAACCAAGGTAGTCTTGCCTGCTTGTCTAGCGCCATAAATAACTATTATTTTGCCTTTAAATAACAGCTTTTCTATACTTTTGTATTTTTCTCGGAATTATTTTGACCATAAAATAAAGTATTACAGTGAACAAACTATCCTAGTTATATATTATTTTGGTTAATAAGGCAAATTTTCCCTTCTTGGTGTTGTTTCATAAATTGTAAAAAAGGTGTTTCAGTGTTTAAATATTTTAATAACCTTACTCCCTTGTCGCCCTCATTACCTCTTCCACTGTAGTAATCCCGCGTAAAGCTTTAAGAAGACCGTCCTGTTTCATAGAAAGCATGCCTTGGGCCAAAAATTCCTCTTTTACTCCTTGGCCTAACTCGCCAGAGGCGATAATTTTCTTTAGGTTATCTGTAACAGCCAAAACTTCAACAATAGCTACCCGGCCTTTATAGCCTGTTTGGTTGCATTGCGGACAACCTTTGCCTTTATAAAATTTCCACTGCTTGATGTTTTTAAACTCATCAGGCAAAGAGTGCTTGGGAATCCGTTTAACTTCAGTCACAACTTCCTGCTTGATTTTGTCCGGCAATGAAAATTCCTGTTTGCATTCTGAACAAATCTTTCTAACTAAACGTTGAGCCACTACCACATTCAAAGTGGAGCTGATTAAAAAAGGCTCCACTTTCATATCAATTAATCTTGGAATGGCACCAAAAGCGTCATTTGTATGCAAGGTAGACAAAACTATATGACCAGTCAGTGAAGCGTGAATAGCTAACTCTGCAGTCTCACTGTCTCTAATTTCGCCTACCATAATAATATCAGGGTCCTGCCTTAAAATTGAACGCAAACCAGTAGCAAAAGTCAATCCCACCTCTGGTCTTACTTGCGACTGATTAACTCCGGTTAAATAATATTCAACCGGATCTTCCAAAGTGACTATATTGACACCTTCTTGATTTAAGATGTTTAAAATGGAATAAAGGGTAGTTGACTTACCAGAACCAGTTGGGCCAGTAACTAAAAACATACCATGCGGCTTTTTAATATTTTCCTCCATTACCTCTAAGTTATGCCCTTCAAAGCCAAGTTGATCCAAAGTAAAAGCTCCGGACGAGGTGTCCAAAATCCTCATCACCACCTTTTCTTGCTCATACAGGGGCAAGGTTGAAACACGAAAGTCAATATCCTTGCCTAAAATGTTTAACCGAATGCGGCCATCTTGCGGCACCCGCGTCTCATCAATTTTTAAATTAGCCAAAACCTTTATCCTGGAAACTAAAGCTGAATGAATATATTTAGGCAATATTAAAGAAGTGTGCAAAACACCATCAACACGGTACCTCACCCGCGAGCCATTGCTAAACGGCTCAATGTGGACATCAGAAGCTCGGCCGTCAACAGCATGTTTTAAAATTACTGAAACTATCTTGGCAATGGGCGCGCTTTTTATTGCTTCTGTTAACTCTTCTTCTGTTTCATCCTTCTTTTCCTCCTCCACCTTCCTTTCCTCTAATTTACCCTTAGCCACGTCTAACGCTTCAGAAACCTCGGTCTTTAAACCTGAATATTGTTTTAAAATATTTGCCAAATCTTCTTGGGAAGTTAAATAGTACTCAACCTTTAACCCTTTTTCTCTGGCAATATAATCCATTGCCTCTTGAGCCTTAAGGTTGGTAGGATCAACAATGGCCACTTTTAAAACCCCATTCTGCTTGTCAAAAACCGCTAATTGATAGTTGCGCGCCAAATCTTCTGGCAAGATTTTTAAATTTTTTAAATCAACTTTGACATTTCTCAAATCCTGGTATGACAAGCCGAAAATTTGGGCAATTGCTTTTGCCACTTCCTCGTCCTTAACCTGCTTCTCCTTCTTTATTTTCTCTAAAATGTCCATGTTTTTTTCCAACAAATCTTTTCTTAATTCCTCAAACTTTTCCAAACTCAACAACCCTTTTTCTTTTAAAAGGTCAAGGACTTTAAGTTGTTGTTCTGAAGAAAGCATAAGTCGCATTTTCCGCGTTATTCAGCATTAAATCCGTCTTAATCGCGAAACTGCGCAAAATTCTGCAAAAACCACGCGGAAATGAAAACGCGGCGGTTAAAACTTTAAAAATGGATTTTCCCGACCAATCCTGTCAACTGTGGGGGTGGCTATTCTTTTTAACTTAACTAAATTTTTAAATACACTGTCCTCAAAAACATCTAAATTAAATTTTGTGTACAAATCTTGACTGCCAGCCTCTTCTGGCGGAGAAAATAAATATTTTTCTTTTTTAATAAAATTATTATAAATTAAAATTATCATGATTATCAGCATCACTAAAGAAAGCAAAAGTTTGGGAATTGATTTTTTGTAATCTTGTTTCGTAATTAGCATAATTTTACACCGTTTTTTGTATTAAAGACCTATCTTTATTTTATCCTATGACGCTCAAAACAAAGACAAATAAAAGGTTATCTATAATAATAAGTCTTTAATCTAAGTTCAATATCTGTTTCTTTAGGATTATAACTAAAAGACTCAACATCTAAAATTCTTAAATTATGTTCTAATAAATCTAAAAAATCTTTGAACGCAAGGTAGCCGCCGCCTTCTAAACTTAAAGTAATCCCTATTTCCCTTAAACTTTTCTCTGTCTTTGGCAAACCTTCGCTTTCTGCTCCATTTATTCCTTGCTCTTGTGTCAATGATTCACTCTTGTTAGCTTGATTGGAAGCTTGTCTATGAGATGTTTTTTGCTTTTCTTTGGGCACTTCAATACTAATTGATAACATTTTATACCCCCCGTCCCGAGTTAACTGATCTAAAGTATAGTAAAGATTTGGTAAATCAGGCTGGCTGGGCAAAAGCTCTGAAACTTTATCTTTTAGATAAGGGGTGACCTGGTTGTAAATTTTATTAATCTTGGACAGCTCACTAAAAATTTTTTTCTGTTTATCCAAGTTTTCTCTTTTCTCTTTGATAGTTTGATCTGATAACTCATGATATTTACTTATTAAAGGGGAAAGGAATAAAAAATAAGCGATGCTAAAAATTATCACCACAGTGAAAAACAATATTGGTTTAAAATATTTGGCGAAAAGATTTGTTTTTTTAGTTTTTTTGCCAGCGCTTTCTTTGAATTTCATAATTTTTAATTCTAAATTTATTGTTCAAATCTAAATAATCTGTTCAAAAAAGCTTCCCAGCTATTACGGCAATCGCCGTTAGACATTGAAAAAATATATGCGAATGCAAATAAGTTTAACTCAATTTAATTTTATTTTTTGCGCAACGCCTCTGGCTTGAATTTTAACAATAAATTAAAAGTCACTATTTCTTCTTGCTCTTCAGATTCTTGGCTTTTTAATTTTTTCAAAGCAGCCTGAGACAATTCAACATCAGCGACCTGCTCAGATAATGATTCAAAAATCAGTACCTGCTGAGCCATAGTTTGATAATCTTTGGCATTAGCAGTTAAAGCAACCGAATTGTTTTTACTGTTTACTTCCATGTCGCTATAATAAACCCCTTTTAAAGTGTTATTTTCCAAAAACTTAAAAGCCTGGGTCCAAAAAACATGTTGAGATATTAACTCTTTAGCCTCTTTTAACAAGGACAGGAAATCGCCGACTTTCTGGCTATCCGCCTTTAAGTCATTAATTTTTTCTTTTAATTGCTGGGTTTCTAAATCTATCTTTTCAGCTTCTGCCTGACGATTATTAACCGCTTGGTTAATGCTTAAATAAACTGACACAGAGATTAAAAGACAAATAATGACTACAGTGGCAAAAATCCTTATCCTGCGCTGATCAGACATAGCTACTTTGATTTTGCCAGGGACTAAATTAATATCTAATTTTGCAGCTGATGGTTCTCTTTTTTGAACTTGCGACAATTTTTTAT
>CAZDKR010000059.1:0-4633 GCA_964506375.1 uncultured Gammaproteobacteria bacterium | reverse complement strand
CAGGGATTCGAACCCTGGAGACCCGTGAAGGCCTACTTGCTCTCCAAGCAAGCGCACTCGACCGCTATGCGACCCCACCGCATACATTTTAATTGTACTTTATTTTTTCAAAAAAGAAAAGCCGAAGGTAATTATTTCGGCTTTTAGTTACTGTGTCACACTACAACCCATTTCCTTTCTTCCTTTTTTATTTTTACTAATCTTACTCCTTTCTCGTCAACAAATACTACAGGAGGGGAGGTTTTATTTTTTTTCCAGTATACGTCGAGCACCTTTCTAATCAGCAAACAGAACCCTTTTTCTATTTCTTTAAAAGTTTTTTCCGGAGAAATTTTTAAAACCGGAATCCATTCTCTTTCTTTTTTAACTATCTCTTCCCAGAACTTTAACACTCCTGTTTCTGAGCTTTTGAGTTGAATGCAGACCGTGATTGTCTTGTTTTTAGATTGTTTATTAGAAAGTGGAGAGAAAAAATAAATTTTTTTGATTACCACTAAAAAATCCCAGAGGTGGTCTTCGGGCGAGCCGTGTTCGCTTTTTCTAAAATTTATTATTCCAAGGTTTTGGAATTTCTCTACCACCTCTTGAAATTTATCCTCTGTGTTAAACCCCCTCTCTCTTTCTGTTCGTTGAATAAGGCGCAGAACCTTTTGAGATTCACGTTGGTTTATTAAAGGCAGTTCTTTGATTGAAGAAAACAACCTACTGCTCACTAATATCACCTCCTTAATAGAATTTTAAATTCTTCTATTTTAATTTTTCTTTTAATGATTTTGATAATATCAAAAGATTTATTTTTTGTCAACTTTTCGGAATTAAAAAACGTATAACTTTGATTGTCTTTTAATAAATTAATTTTGTTTTTTTAATGTTCAGCGAACGACAAATTCTGCTTCTATTTTTAAGTTAATGGGCAAAACGCAACATTGATAAGTAAAAATAGAGCAAAAAATTTTTCTACATATATGACGATCGGCGTATTTGTGGAAAACTAATGGTGGGATTTTGGTTTAAAATTATGAGGAAATAAGAATTAAAAAGCATTTCAAAATTTTCTTTAGTTAACTAAAATTAAACAAGCACAGGTGGAATTTACAAGGAACTTGAGCGAGAAACAAATTTTTTGTGATATAATTTACTTATGAAAGATTTACTGAAAAGTTTTGCTATTTTCGCCATCCTTTTTGTTTTCTTTCTTCTACTCCAAGGCACAACGCGTTTCGCTGATCCTGACTGTTTTTATAATACTAAAATGGCTTTGTTGATGAAGAATAATTTAGTATTTAAAGAATTTCCCTGGTTGCAGTTTTCTGTCCTGAAAGATAATTTTGTTGATCATCATTTTTTATATCATATTTTTTTAATTCCTTTTGTCTCTTTAGAAAAAGTTGGCATTAATCCGTTACTGGGCGTTAGAATTTCAGCCATATTTTTTGCTTCCCTGATGATATTTATTTTTTACCTAATTTTAAAAAAGTTTAAAATCAGGTATCCTTTATTGTTTGTTTTTTTATTATTAATTTCTGCCCCGTTTGTTTTTAGAATTTCTTTGGCTAGAGCACCTGCTGTTTCAGGAATATTCCTGTTGTTGGGCACTTATTTTATTCTAAAAAGTAGAAACAGATCAACACAGGAAGCGACGCAGATTAGCGCGGATAAATTTTGTTGGCCGTTATTCGTAGTTTCTTTTTTCTATGTTTGGCTCTATTCTGCTTGGTTGTTGCTATCCGTAGTGTTGTTTTTTTATATTGTTGGCTCTGTTATTGTTGATAAAAACAAAGATGGCGCAAACAAGTTAGTTTTAGGCAGAACTTGGAGTTGGTCGGCTATAATTCGCATTGTTCGCGCAATTATTAGTGCGATTCGCAAAAACGCCAGTAAGGTTATTTCCTGTCTATCTGGCATAACTTTGGGTTTAATAATAAATCCGTATTTCCCAGTCAATTTAAAATTTTATTATCACCAAATTATCCAAATTGCGGTGGTTAATTTTCACCATAAATTCGGCGTTGGGTCTGAATGGTATCCTTATGATATAATTAATTTGTTTAGAAACCTGTTTGTCTTTTTTATTATTTTATTAATTGCCACAGCATTGTTTTTTGCGTTTAACAAAAGGCAGAATAAGAAATCGTGGACATTGTTTTTAATCACTTTTTTCTTCTTTATTTATACTTTAAAAGCCAGGCGGGCTGTGGAATATTTTGTACCTTTTGGTGTTTTGTTCATTGCCTTTGTTTATGATAATATTTTTCAGAAAAAAACATGGCCGGAATTGGAACAAAAATTTAAAAAATTTTTTACCAAAAAACAGCAAACGATTTTAGTTGTTTTAGTAAGCATTTTGGTTTTAATCGCGCCTTATTTTATTGTTAATGATTTGATGAGTGTTCATAGAAATTTACAGAATTTTAAATTTAATCATTTAGAAAAAGTTAGTCAATGGATAAAAGAGAATGTTGCGCCAGGAAAAACAATTTTTAATTCTAATTGGGACCATTTTGGTTTTTTATTTTACTACAATTCAAACAATTACTACATTACGGGTTTGGATCAGACATTTATGTACTCTTATGATCCAAATTTGTTAGAGCTATATATTGATATTACCAAAGGTTTAAATGCTGTTGATTTGAAAAACAATCTTAAAAACAAATTTAATTCTGAGTATATCCTAGTTTCCAAAAAAAGGAACAAAGAATTTTACCGCAATTTAGAAATTTTAAAAGATTTTGAAAGGGTTTATGAAGACGAAGAGATGAGTGTGTTTAAGACAAAACCCTGATAAAACACGGATATCTTCTAATAACCCGAATATTTTAGTTGATATTTTTATGTTTAAAAAGATTTTACTCCAGATTCTCGTCGTTCTTTTATTTTTCATTTTAACAGTCTTTTTTACTTACCCATTATTTGTTGGCAAAACTGTCAATACAGCTGATGCTTTGCTTCACATTTGGATAATTTCCTGGAACAATCATCAGTTTTTTTCTAATCCGTTGCATTTGTTCCACTCAAACATTTTTGCCCCGCACCAATATACTTTGGCATTTACTGAAAATGAGATTGCCATAAGTTTAATTGCTGGTCCAGTTTTAAAGTTGTTTAATGACCCGGTTTTGGCTTATAACTTTTTAATTGTCTTTGGCTTTGTAGTTTGTGGTTATGGAATGTATTTGTTAATTAGCTACCTGACTAAGGATAAACTAATCGCAGTTTTAGCCGGGATTATTTATGCTTTTGCACCATTTAAAATTGTTCACGGTTTTGACCGACTTCACACCACCGGCCTGTGGTTGCCGTTTGTATTTTTATTTTTACACAAATTTTTTAAAACTAAGTCTTGGGCTAACTTATTAAGTTTGACTTTCTTTACTATCTTAGTCGCTTGGTCTTCATTTCATTGTTTTATATTTTTGCCATTTGTATTTCTAACTTTTGTTTTTGTTAATTATAAAATTCATAATTTGGATAAAAGAGTAATTTATAAATTATTAGTTTTCTTTTTATTAATTTTAATTTTTGTTTTACCTATTGCTTATCCTTATTTTAAAGTCAAAGAGTTATATAATTTTTCACGACCTGAAGGCGAGGTTTTGTACTACTCCCCTGTTTTGCTCGATTATTTTTTACCTAGCTGGGCCAATAAGTATTACCAATTTCCGTTGCCTGATGAGTATGTTGTTACCCCAGGCATAATTGTTTGGTTATTATTATTTTTCAGCCTCTTTGTGTTTGCAAAAGATAAAATTAAAATTAATTTAACAGAAAAAGAACTGCTTATCTATGCCATTTTGAGTTTAGTTGGACTGGCTTTGTCTTTGGGGTTATTTTTAAACTTAAGCCAGAGGTCAACTTCAGACATTGTTGGTCCTTTTTACCTTTTATATTACTTAATACCCGGGTTTAATGGCATTCGGGCGCCAGGCAGGTTTAGTATTTTTTTCTTGATTTCTGTTATAGCTATTATTAGCTTAGGGTTGAAACGATTTTTTAAACAGCAAGCAAGAATTAAAAAGAACCTTCTCTTAATAATAGTTATGTTTTTATTACTAATAGAATTTTCCTTTGCTGGACAAGAAGATAAGTTTGTAGATAATTTTGAATTTAAACAAATCCCCTTAATTTATAGTTGGCTTAAAGAACAGCCAGGGGATTTTATTGTTTTAGAGTTGCCTCTTGGCTGGAATAAAGAGATAGGAAGTTATGACCCAGGTTATGTTTATTATTCAATCTATCACTGGAAAAAGATTGTTAATGGTTATAGCGGCTATGTCCCCCCTGGTTATTATCAATTAAATCAGGATTTAAAAGCATTTGAAACGCCTAAGATTGTTAAATGGCTGAGAAAGTATGATGTTAAATACATTGTTTTGCATTTGGACAAATACAAGGGCTCATTAGAAGGGCAGGAGGTTTTAGAAAAACTTAATTCAAATCCTGATAAGTTTAAGCTAATTACCAGATTTGGAAATGACTGGGTCTATATGTTTAAAAACAACTGAGATAACAAAAGCGTTTTCTTGCCTTTTTGTTTTTGTGTTAAAACACAAAATTCAATTAACAAGAAACAATTAACAATTAACAAGAAACAATTAACAATTAACAAGAAACAATTAACAATTAACAAGAA